>NZ_JBUDXA010000015.1:0-124305 GCF_054956755.1 Rufibacter sp. JT3400010
TGTAAATTAACTATTATTGCGCCACTTAATAGTGCAACCAATGGCTTTGGTGCTGGCCTGCGGTACTGCTTTGCCAGAGAGCAGATTGTCAAGGGCGGTTTCTACATAGCGTTTTTGCACTTTCTCAGGGTCGCCGGAATTATCGTCAATAGCGCCAATATAAGACACCTTCAGGTCCTGGCCCGAACGGGTGAGCACGTACACGTGTGGGGTGCGGGTGGCCCCGTAGCGCTTGGCTATTTCCTGGGTCTCGTCATGCAGGTACACAAACGGGAATTTCTTGTCGCTGGCCCGTTTCTGCATGTGGGCGTAAGAATCTTCTGGCGATGCCGTCACGTCATTGGGGTTGATGGCGATGACCGGGTACCCTTTGGCCGCATATTTCTGGTGCAGTTGAATGAGGCGGTCTTCGTACAGCTTGGCGTAGGGGCAGGTATTGCAGGTAAAAGTGACAATAAAACCTTTTGCCTCTTTCTGATCACGCAGACTCACCATTTGGCCGTTTACGTTTTTCAGCTTAAAGTCTGTGGCAGTGTCGCCTACCTGATAGCCGCCTTCGGCAAATTTGTACGCCGAGGCTCCCCATAGCGTGAACACACTCAGGAGTAAAAAAAGAAAGTAAGGTTTTTTCATAGCATTAAGGGGTATGTGAAAAGGTGGAAGTTAAATAGGTGTTCAGTTGCGCCAACGTAATGGGCTTCTCCAGAAAAAGGCGTTGCTTACGGGCATTGTTAACGAACAGCGTGGCCGGAATGGCGCCGCTCCACGAGGGGTCAACCAGGTCAATCCAGGCATTCTGGTCGGGTTCGTCCAGCAGGAAAACGGTACTTTGCAATTTATGTCTGTTCACAAACGGCACTACTTTCTTTTCCAGGTCTTTCGCAAAGTCCATGCTCACCAGCACCACTTGTACCGGCTGACCGGCGTACTGTTTCTGGACGGCCTCAAAGTTGGGGAGTTCCTCAATACACGGTTTGCACCAGGTGGCCCAGAAATTAATGATGTAGGTAGTGTCTGACGTGGAGTTCAGGTATTTCTGCAAATGCGGCAGCTTTACCATAGCAACTTTCTGGCTTTGGGCCAGGAGGGAGTTGCCGGCCAGCAAAAGGCTGAAGAGCAGCGCGCACGTTAAAAAGATTCTGCGGGGGAACATAGACGTACTGTATATCATACTAAATGTAACGTTTCTATCTGTACTAAAGTACAACTATATACGATTTTAACATATAGATAAACTAATAAACATGTCACAAAAACTCGCTGAAAAGAAAATAGCCATTCTGGTTGAAAATGGATTTGAACAAGTGGAACTGGAAAAACCCAAGGCTGCCCTGGAAGAAGCCGGTGCCGAAACCCATATCATCTCCCCGCAGTCTGGTAAAGTGAAAGCCTGGGCTAAGACCGATTGGGGACAGGAATTCACCGTAGACAAAGAACTGAAGAGTGCTGTAGCGTCAGATTATGATGCCTTGCTGTTACCCGGCGGCGTCATGAACCCAGATTATCTGCGGGTCAACGACCAGGCCGTCGCGTTTGTGCGGGCGTTCAATGACTCCGGAAAACCTATTGCTGCCATCTGCCACGGTCCCTGGACCTTGATTGAAGCCCAAGCCGTGCAAGGCCGGAAAATGACCAGCTGGCCTTCCCTGCAAACCGACCTCGCCAATGCCGGAGCCAACTGGGTAGACGAAGAAGTAGTCACTGATAATGGTCTAGTAACCAGCCGGAAACCAGATGATATTCCCGCCTTTAACAAGAAAATGATTGAAGAATTCGCCGAAGGAAAGCACGACCGGGCATAAGCCCCTTACACTGCAAAACAGGAAAGCCGATGGAACTCCCGTCGGCTTTGCTGTTTTAGAGGCTTTTCAGGAAAATTACCCTCTAAACTTAGGAAAGTGGCCTCTAAATGGCAGGGGTAAGTCACACATTCTGCATCATTGCCAAAGAAAAGCATGGTTCAAGTTTTCAACTTGGACCTACCATGTTCGGAAGTTTGCAACTTCCGTGAGGCGAAAGCCTCAAAGTGTTTGCTGCTGATTCGCAAATACTTAGCTTCTGTGCTAAACAAAAAAGGTGCTCCATATAGAAGCACCTTTTCTTTCAAAAGCCTTATAAATGCTGCTTAGAACCCAACCCCCAGATAAATCTGGAAGTTACCAGCTTTAATGTCGTTCAGAGCGCGGTTGGCATTGGCGGCATCAAATTTCCCCAGGTCTGCGAAACTGCGGTAGTAACGGCCTCCCAGCCGGAAGATAGCAAGTCTGGCTTCCAGTCCGGCGGCGGCTCCGTAGTCAAAGGTATTCAGGCCTTCTTTGTCAATTTCCCGGTCGCCTTCTTTGGCGGTTAACATGATTCCCACCTGCGGGCCGGCATGTATACTGATGGTTTCGGTAAGGTTCAATACGGCTAGCACCGGTACATCAATATAGTCGAAGCGCCGGTCGCCGGCTACGTCTTCCACGTTGCGGCGGGTGTAAAGGGCTTCCGGCTGAATAGAAAAGATGCGGCCAACGCTGAATTGCGAGTAGAAACCGGCGTGCCAGTTCTTAGTGTTTTTGAGGTTGTCCAAGGCATCTTTGCCATCGCCTTGCAGGGCACTGAAAAGTACGCCGCCTTTCACCCCGAAGCCACTGTTGGTACGCGCATCGCCTCCGGTTTCTTCGTTGTGGTTAATGACGCCTCTGTTTAAGACACGTTCCTGCGCCTGCGCCGCTTCAAAGAAAAATACACTTATTAAAAGTAAACAGATTTTTTTCATAGCAGATAGTACATTTGGAATAGGTTCGGTAAGTCCACCCTGTGCAGTAGACCGTACCTATTATACTGTCTGCTGGCCGGAATGTTGCAATCAAACATCTGGGCTGGGTACAATGTTGTGAGAAGAAAAGACAGCTGAAATAATCCAATAGAAAGTTGCCCCACGTATATGCTTAAAATTGCCTGGTCCCCAGAATACGCCCACCCGCTTCCCGAAAACCACCGCTTTCCCATGCTCAAATATGAACTGCTGCCCGAGCAACTTCTGTATGAGGGAACGGTAAGCCAGGAAAACTTCTTCCAGCCCAGTCCCATCTCAGAAAAACATATTGTGCGGGTGCATGAGCCGGAGTACTGGCGCAAACTGCACGGGTTGGAACTGAGCGCTTCGGAAATCAGGAAAACCGGTTTTCCGCTCTCGCAGGAACTGGTGACGCGAGAGGTAGTGATTATGGGCGGTACTTTGAAAGCTGCCGAATATGCTTTACAGTATGGCGCGGCCATGAACATTGCCGGAGGCACCCACCACGCATTCACCAACCGGGGCGAAGGTTTCTGCCTGCTAAACGACAATGCCCTGGCCGCCCAGTATCTGTTAGATGAAGGCAAAGCCACCAAGGTGCTCATTGTAGATCTAGACGTGCACCAAGGGAACGGCACCGCCCAGATATTTGCCCAGGAGCCACGGGTGTTCACGTTCAGCATGCACGGGGGCAACAATTACCCGCTTCACAAAGAGCAATCTGACTTAGATGTGCCCCTGCCAGATGGCATAGATGATGCCGCTTACCTGAAACTTCTGCGGGAACACCTGCCTGCCCTTATGGACCAGGTAGCCCCCGATTTCGTGTTTTACCAGTGCGGGGTAGACGTGCTGGCCTCAGACAAACTGGGAAAATTGGCCCTCACGCTGGCCGGTTGTAAAGAGCGCGACCGCCAGGTGCTGGAATTGTGCCACCAGAACCGCGTGCCCGTCTGCGCCAGCATGGGCGGCGGCTACTCCACCCGCATCGCAGACATAGTGGAAGCCCACGCCAATACCTTCCGGCTAGCCCAGCAGATTTTCTTTTAAAATGGTAGCACGTAGTGCGTATCAAGTAGCAAGACTATTATCGTGATACATGATACGCACTACGTGATACGAACTGTCAATTACGGGATTTTAGTTTTGCGTCTGAGCCCCGCAGGAAGGGGAGGGAGCGTTTGAGTGCCAGGTAAATGAGCGGCACCAGCAGGAGCACAAGCAGTAAGTAGATCATCACCTGCATGATTTTGAAAAACAGACTGATGACCATGGCTGATAAAAAGAGGGAGGCCGCTAAAAGCAGCCAGAACTGAAGGGGTTGTTTGGAGGAACTTCGGCCCATGGGTAAAAAGTTGGTGAAACAATAGGCAAACGCAGCTTCACAAAAAGGAAGGCCTTTGCTTTCAGAAGAACGCCCTTTGCGTAGTTGCCGTGTTTTTGATGTGCGGCAAATACATGGATGGTGCTCTTTTATAGTAAGTTACAAATTAAAGTTGATTTTGGTGCTCTTTTTCTGAAATCGGCCCGAAAACAATTTTCCACCGGAAAGCCCATTTCCATTGCATCTGGTAAGCAGTAATTCCGGCTTTGTCCAGAAGGCGCTGCCAATCTGCGCGGGAAAAAGCCCGAAGCACCGACAGCGGCGCATCATTCTTCACTAGATACGAACGGGAGAAAACTTGGGTAAGCCCTTTGATAGAATAATACGCCAGCGGGTGCCGGTGAATGTCATTGATGAGCACCGCTACGCGCACCTGTTGGCGTAACTGCGCCAGTAACGCAGACAAGGCATCGTCTGGAAAGTGATGCAGAAACAGGCTACAGATCACCACGTCAAACTGCTGGTGCGCAAATTCCGGGGAGAAAACATCGGCTTGCCGAAAAGAGATCTCGGGGTATTCCTGGCTTAAAGAAGCGCTGTACTGGAGCATGAAGGCGTTGGCGTCTATGCCCACCAACTCTACGGGCTGTTTGTTTTTTCTCGCCCATTGGGCTACCATGCGTAAGGTGTCGCCCCCGCCGCTGCCCAAATCAGCTATTTTCAGCGTCCTTTTGGGGAAAGAGGTTAAAAGCGGGTGCTTCAGGATTTGATTGAGCCCATTGCGGACTACGTCATGACCGCCTAGCCAAACATTGATGAACTCCAATTCCTGCAGGTTTCGGCGCAGGTCATCACTGGCGAGGGTGAGATCATCCATCAACTCCAACTCCGTGGACCGCTGCTTAAACATAGTGTACTGAGAGCAGCATGGATTCTAAAGTGAGGCCCGGCCCGAAGGCAAAACTGAGGATAGGGGCTTCATGGCGGTCTGGTTGCAGTTCCCGCCACAATGCCTGCAGCACAAACAGCACCGTAGCCGAAGACATATTCCCGAATTGCCGCAGCACTTGATAAGCGTGCTTGTTGTCTTTGGTGGTTAAGCCCAAGGCCTGCTCAATCACTTCCAAGATTTTGCGCCCACCTGGGTGAATGGCAAACAAGTCTACCTCCTCCAGCTTTAAGTTGAGTTTCTGCAGCAGTGATTGAGTCAGTTGGCCAATTCCTTGCTTGATTAATGCCGGTACGTACGAAGAAAGTGTCATCTCAAACCCGAAATCATGGATGTGCCAGGCCATGTCTTTCTGCCCCGAAGGCGCCAAATCGCAGTGAAACGCATCTACCCGCAAAGACAAAGGCGATAGCGGCGTTGGGCTGACCAAGACGGCGGCGGCCCCATCGGCGAAGAGGGAGTTGGAGACCAAGTGGTCGTTTTCGGGGTGTTTCTGGAAATGGAGCGTGCAAAGCTCGGTGCAGACAATGAGCACGCGGGCGTGGGCATCGGCGCGGCAAATGGTGTCGGCCGCCTTTAAGGCGTTAAAGGCCGCGTAACAGCCCATGAAATAAATACATGTGCGTTGCACCTGGGTAGACAAGCCTAGCGCCTCTACCAATTCAATGTCCAGCCCCGGGGCGTACATGCCGGTGCAACTGACCGTGATGAGATGCGTGATTTGGTTTGTCTCCAGATTTGGAAGTTGAGCCAGACATTCCTGAGCGGCCTCCACAGAGAGCGGCAAGGCGGCTTTGCGGTAGGCCTGCATGCGGTCGCCCACGGTGGGGAAAGGTTCCAGGCCGGGCGTGTTGGGGAAGAACTCGTATTCGCCGTTCTGCCGACCGAAATCTGACAACGCCGAATGCCGTTGGTCTATGCCCGACACCCGGTACAGCGCTTTGAGTTTGCGCGTATCTTGCTCGCCTAACTGAAGGGCCTCGGCCATGAAATCAGCGATCTGTTGCTGAGGAAAAGCATGCGGTGGATTAGCCGTGCCGATGGCGCAGAGATAACTCTTCATATTCTAAGTATAAGCAAAAAAGCGGCAAGATGTTTAGAGCGGCACGTTTGTTTAAACAAAGTTTATGGCCGAAGGGGGAATTTATTGCCTTTTGCTTTCATACTCTCTTGGGGCAGTTCGGGTTTTGCCAGGAGCCTGAGTAAGCGCTATCTCAGAAGAAACTGTTGGCAAATTAAGAAGCAGAGCTTGCTGAATTGACCCGTTATTCTGAAAAACAGCCTTAAAATAGAAGCAGCGGTACGTTGCAGAGGAGATGCCTGAAATGCTTTTAATCTACCAGAAGAGGTGCGTAGGAGAATACGTTACATCATGCGCTTTGTCATTTTGAAAGGGTTCTGATAGTAAACGGAAGGTGCCGTTCAAACGTGCTTCTTTGGTTCGTTCACAAGGTCCTTTCAAAATGACAAAGGGAAAGAATGTGTGTTTATTCAATTGAATTTCCCTGAAAGGTGGGTCTTTCCGGGGGAATGGTTCTAGTTCTGGAGAAAGAAGTCCATGGCTTGGATGGTCTCAAGAGGGGCGCTCAGGTGGGGGCAGTGGCCGGTGGCTTTCATCTGCACGAACTTGGAATTTTTGATGTTTTTATGGACGAACTCGCCTACCTCTGCCGGGGCAATCATGTCTTCCTTGCATTGCAGAATCAAAGCCTTGGTTTGCAGATGCGCCAAATCAGCGCGGTTATCTGACAGAAAGGTAGTGCGGGCGAAATGTTTGGCAATGCTGGAGTTGGTGTTGCAGAAACTGTGCATCAGTTCTTCGCCCAGAGACGGTTGGTCTGGGTTGCCCATGATGAAAGGAGCGAACGTGCCGGACCAGCCCATGTAATCCGTTTCCATGAACTCCAACATGGAGTGTATGTCTGGGAGGTCAAACCCGCCCAGGTAGTCACCGTCATTGATATAGCAAGGGGAAGGCCCAATCAAGACCAGTTTCTCAAAAAGATCTGGTTCCCGAATGGCGCCCAGCACCCCAATCATAGCGCCTACTGAGTGGCCCACAAAAATAGGGTTGGAGAGATCAAGGTGCCGGCAAATTTCTATAATGTCATCGGCGTAGCCCTGCAGTGATGCGTATTTGGTGTAGTCATAAGCCGTCTGGTCAGACTGCCCGGCACCTACGTGGTCAAATAGCACAATTTTGTAGTGTTGCTGAAAGGAAGGAGTGACATAGCGCCACATGTTCTGGTCACAGCCAAACCCGTGCCCAAAAATCAAAGCTTGTTCTCCCTTGCCAAATATCTTCACATTATTTCTCTCTAAGGGATACATTGTATATATATCATTTTAATAAGATGCCGTGGCTCTGGTAGAACCTTGATTAAACTGAATCCATTCTTTTTAGCCGGGGGGTACTGTCTTTTAGGATTTATTCTGCTATCTGAAAAGTGCTGGTTTCTAGATAGTAGCCTGTAAAATTACTATAAAAGTTTTCAATAAGTTCAATAGGTTCTTGATTTATAGTACGAAAAAGTGACCGTAAAAGCTGAAGAAAGTTAGGCTCTTACACGCCTTGTTGGTTTCCGAAGTTTTTTATTTAATTGGCTTTTGGCTGGTTGCTGCACAAAGGTTTGTTTTCAACTGGAAGGATTTCTTTGCCACTGTCCTTTTTAGCCTTATTTCTGGAAACTGAGTTTCAAACAAAAAGAAGCTATGGGCGGAGGCTACTTTTTCACTAAAAAGGTTTGCCGTGGGTGTGCCGCATGATCGCTTTCACCGCCCCTGGTATGTATTTCAGACTTGCCACCGCTAGTTCAGACAGTACTGGTTTTCCGAACAGGTGTTGCACCAGACGGCCCGTTTGCAGCCGGGTACCAAATTGCTGTTTCCAAACGGCGGAATAATTGGTTTCCAGTTGGGTTCTGTTTTGCTGCCCGTTTAGGAAAAGCAGCACTTGTTCAGACAAAAGTTTAGCCGAGTGAATAGCCATGGCCATTCCGTTTCCACAGAGGGGCGTGATTAGTCCGGCCGCATCTCCGCTCATGAGTACATGGTCTTCCAGGCAGGCTTTGGGGGCAAAAGAAATCTCGTTGATCACCTCGGGTTGCGGGTACAGAAATTCGCTGTTGCTGAAGAGGTCGCGCAGCCAGGGGTTTTTACTTAATTCCTGCGCTTCCATTTGGGCAATGGTGCCATGCTTTTTCAGATTTTGGCGGGTAGTCAGGTAGCAGAAACAGTAACGGTCCTCTTCAATGGCAGACACTCCTGCGTAACCGTCAGAAAAGTTGTGCAAGGCAATGACGTGTTTGGGCAACTGGGTACGGATATGATATTTTACCGCCAGATAGGGAGACCGCTGCTCAAAAAACGAACGGTTAAACCTGCGGTCCAGCCCACTACGCTTGCCATACGCCCCAATCACCACCGGTGCCTGTAATTGCTCACCGGTAGACAGGTTTACCGTAAAGGAATTGTCCTTAAAATCTACTTCCGTGGCGCTCACCTGTTGCATAAATGTGACACCCTGCCGCTGGGCTAATTGAAACAAATGATAATCTAATCTGTATCGGCTTACGCCGAAACCACCTAAATCTAAGGGTGTCTGAAGAAAACGGCCCATTGGGGAAGAAAGCATGAAATGGGTTAGGTGGGAAGGCTGTAATTCCTCTACATTTACTCCAATACTGCTTAGAAAGGGAAGCACCTCGTTGGAAATATACTCCCCGCAGACCTTATGGAAGGGAAACCTTTTTTTCTCTATCACTATCACTTCTACGCCCTGGCGTGATAGTTGCAGGGCATTGACCAGGCCGGCTAATCCTCCTCCAATGACAATGACTTTGCGGGTATTCATAATGCCTGGCTAAGATGTTGCTATTATTCAATTGCCGGTATTTGAAACAATTGATTTACGTATTTGTTCATTTTAAAATCCAAAACCAAGAGTACGCCTTCATCGTTAAAAAGATAAATATGCTGTATTGCTTTGGTATTCAAGGATAAAGAAAACTCATGAAACACTTTTTACTCTTATTAGTTATTTGTCTCAGTTTCTATGAAGTACCGGCCCAGGTAAAAACCCGGCCGCTGCCAACAGAGCAAAGTAGTGAGGCGAAAGCCGGTCAATATGACCAGTCAATGTCTGTTTACCCCAATCCTACCAATGGTCCTATCACTATCTCTTTAGAAGGTTTTGAAGGAAAGAAAACTGATCTACGGATTATGAATGTGATTGGGAATGTGGTCTACCGTGAAGTAATTCAAGACCCAGCGGAACGGTACGTGAAGAACTTGAATTTAAGTAGTCTTTCCAAAGGTTTGTACTACGTTAAATTGGAAACTCCCAGTTATAGCGAAGTCAGGAAAGTTATTCTTCGGTAGTTATAGGCAACATGAAGAGCAGGGCATCACCTAAAAGGTTTTGCCCTTTTTTATTTTCTGCTGGTTTCCTGCTTGCCCTTTTGAATAGGAATTATCCAGTGCGTGCATGCGAGCGCCCCGTAGAAATTCTACCAAAATGCGGCAACATTCAGCCGGAAATAACTTCGTGTTAATCCATCTTAGGTTTTCTTGCTTGCAGCCATTGTTTGTGGTGGAAGAAACGTAATAATCAGATTTTCAAGGCAGGTATGAGTAAAGAAATCTAAATGTTTTCGGAAACAAGTTCTGGCAATAACTGCCGGAGAACAGATCAATACTTCTGTGCTACTTTTCTAAACAGGTGTGTCCGGGGCTGAAAATAAATCAAAAAGGCGAAGACCAGTTGCCTCAATTGTTAAGTGGCTAACTGCTTTAATATGCACCGGTCTTCAGCGGAAATAGGAATAAATTTTAGTGTAGATAAATTCTTAGTACCTCTGCTGCCAGTCTTATTTCTGATGAAATATTGGATTAAGTAAAACGCTGCCACAAACAAGAGAAGTTTTGTCTCTGAAAGGTAAACAGGATTTTAAAACAGAAAGGGGCACAAGAAGGCTGCTGTTTCTGTGCGAATGGAAAGAATATGTGGCCTCGCCGGGAATCGAACCCAGATCTAAAGTTTAGGAAACTTCTATTCTATCCGTTGAACTACGGGGCCTTTGTGACAAGGCAGGATTGCCTGGCTTGCAAAAGTAAAATAAAATTGCTTGTGAAGAAATTTTATGTGCATCAAATCTGATAGACGGCTTTTGTTTTGATGCCTTCATGAAAGACTTCGGCTTTCACGAGGGCAATTTATTGAGATAAACATCAGCCTGATCTTTCAATAATTAAGCATTCTCTTTTTTTTAGAAGGAAATAGTTTAGAATAAGGCAATAATAGACAAAGTAATTCTGTAAATAATAAATACATTGTGTCTGTTAATTCGTAGAGTAAATTAATAGGAGCAATTGTCAGCTTTATGCTGAAGATTCATTGTTATTTATATATTTGCACCAGTTAAAATTTATAACCACCCATTCACTATGAGAGATCAACTTAAAAGCAAGCTTGACAAGATGCAAATGGAGGTAATCCGCGATTGCCAAAATGTGGAAGATGTTCAATTAATGCTAGGCATTTTCAACCAAATGAACGAGGCTTTAAACCAAATTCCAGATACCATGAACAAGCCGAAAGGCGCTAAAAGAGGCCGTAAGCCAAAAAACGCTGAAGCTGAATCTTAATCAGGAACGTACGTTCATTTAGAGGAGTGAGAGACCATGTACGTGGCTCATCACTCCTTTTTTGTTTTAGGCCTGTTTTGTGTAAACAGATGCAAAACGGCTGCAAGTAATTACCACACCTTTTGTCCTCCATTTTCTAAGGCAAAGTCTACCCATACATATGCTTGTTTCTACTGCCAAAGTGAAACAACGTGTCACTGTTTCCTTCCTTCTATTTTCTTTTGCTGGGCAGAAATAAACGCTAGCAGAACATAGTCGTGCACGGCTGGGCAAGTGCTTTGGAGAGAGGACGCCAAATAAGTTCAGGAAAATTGAAAACAAGTATGCTGTAAAGGCAAAGGAACAAGCGTTATTCACGTATATGAGGCGTTGGCAGATAACTGGCCACCAGAGCACATGGGTTGAGTACTTCAACTGAAAGGCTTCTGCTTTAGATTGTATTCCATGGAGTCAACAGTAACCAATATCTCTTTAGCACCCCATGACGCGGATGATTCGCAGCCCGCGCTGCTGTTCATTCCAGATATAAGTGGCTTTACCCGTTTCATGCATGAAAACGGGGTGCAGTACAGCCGTAACCTTATTGCCGATTTACTGGAGATTATCATAGAGGCCAATATCCTGAACATGGAGGTCTGCGAGATACAAGGCGATGCCATTCTGTTTTACAAACTTGGCGATGCCCCGTCGGTAGATCAGATTGTAAGCCAATGCAAGCAGATTTTCCTGGACTTCCAGAACTACCTGCGTATCATGGAGCGCGACGATATTCTGGCCAGCCCCAAGTTGTCGGAAAATAAGCTTACCCTCAAAGTCATAGTACACTACGGGCGCATAAGCGTGACCCAAATAAGAGACCACATCAAGCTCATGGGCACTGATGTGATCCTGGCTCATCGTTTACTCAAGAACAGCATAGAAGGCTCTGAATACGTGCTCCTGACCGAAGGATACCTGAATACCCAAAACCCCGAGGCAGTAGCGAATAATTTTGAGTGGACTCAGCTCAGAGACGGGATAAACAGCTATGAGCATGTGGGAGAAATCCACTACAAATATGCCTTCCTCACGCCCCTGCGCCTGCTGGTGACAGACCCCGAGGTAGAGCACACACACAAGCAGTATCCCAATACCTTTTCGCTGAAAGACCACATCAAAGCCCCGGTGGAGTTGGTGCTGCGGGTTATTCAGAATTACCGGCTAAAGCCGAAGTGGATGCACCGCGTGAAAAGCGCTCAATTTGACACTAAGAAAGGCACCCGCATTGGCACCAACTATTTCTGCGAAATGGAGAAAGGTGGTTCCATTGAAATGCAAACCTTGCAAAGCAGGGTAACGGCAGACAAAATAGAGGTGATTGAGAAAATGGCGAACTTCAAGATGTTTCCTAACTCGCTTATCTTCTATTACCTGTACCAGGGGCAGGAGGGAACCCAGCTCACCCTGGAATTCCATTACAGCAGAGTGTCTGTAGGCGATTATTTCTATGACCATTTCGGCCGGAAGCAGATCAAAGGGTTCATGAAAGCGTCGCTGCTGCAACTCAAGTTACTTTGCGAGCAATTGTATAAAAACAGGCAGGAATAATACCCGCTTGCATTTACTTTCTTCCAAATGCATTTGGCCTTAGATGGAAGGTCCTTTCAGAGATTTGTATAAGAACCTTACTCCCGTAAGTCAGAAGGGGCTGCCGTTTACGCAACGGCAGCCCCTTCTGACTTATTAATGGAGTTATAGACTAACGCGCAATGGCAATCACGAAGGACACTACGGTTAAGATAATGCCTATCATGAAAATGGTGTACGAAATACGCAGGAGCCGGTATTTGTTTTTCAGCACATCTCCCAGGTAATAAATATCGGTGATCATGTTATTGTAGAGCGCATTCTTGTCGCGCATGATGTCATGCATGCCATTCTGGAAATCTTCCAGCGGGATTTTAGTGAAGTTTCCGAAAAACAGCAGGTTAATGCGACGGCTGGTCAATTTGTTGGGGCGCAACCGGAAACTGGTCACTTCGGGCTGCGCCGAAATAATGGCTGAAATCACCGAGGCCAGCGTAGTAGCCAGCAGAATGCCCACCGGAATCATTAAGATAGGATTGCGGGTGAACTCGGCACCAATAATGGAAGATTTTGTACCCAGGTACGTGATAATGATGGACATGATAATGGCGTTCAAACTGATCATCATGTTGGCCTTATTGTCGGCAATGGCACTCAAACTGATGTGGGTGTCATAGGTGCTCTTGAACATGGTTTCTATACCACGTTTGGGCTGCGCCAAGTTCTCCCGGTTCTTCTTCTCTTTTTTCTTTTTCTTTTTGGAGAGCTCCTGCAAATGACTGCGTTGCTCCTGAATATTTTTACTGAGTTGCTTAGAAAATTTGGCTTGGGCCGGTTGCGTCCTGAAGGAGACGGAAAGCAGGAAGTCCAATTGGTATTGTGCCCATTCCAGGTCAGTGAAAGTTCGGTTCAGGTAAATCTCCCATTCCACGCGCAAGAGCTCGGCGGTAGCGAAGAACGTGTCTTTGCCAATGTTGGCAATGTCTGCGTCTACCAAAATGTCTTCCAACAGATGGTGCGTGATCTGGCCCTGTTTGGTGGCCATGATGCAGTTGATCACCTGCTCAATACGGTCCTCGGGGTATTCCTCTTCCCGCAGAAAGGCTGTGGCAATGTCTACACTTTCCTCTTCGTGGTTCGCATAGGTGGTAATGTAGCCGGTGTCATGGAACCAGGCGGCCAGCGTAAGGATCTCCAATTCTTCTGGAGGCAGCATGTACCCCTGGGCCAGTTCCCTGGCTTCTTTTACCACCTCAAACGTGTGTTTGTAGTTGTGGTAAACTAACTTCTTTGATAGTTTCTCTTTGAAAAGCGTGAACACATAGTTGCCCGCTTTCCGGATGAGATCTTCGTTTTCCATAAAGATAGGTGAGAGCGATATTGCCCGTAGCACTTGTCTAAAAGCAGCGGATAGGCTGCTTCTGTTATAGTTGAATCCAAAGGTCTACAACGCGAATATGGCCCTGAAGGTTAGCCCAATTCATTTTTGCCGGTGGCGCTCCTTTAAATTGCCCATGCCTTCTTGTATTTCAGGCTCGTTTTCAACTAACTACTTTTAAAATGGAAAATTTCTTTTGCCTTGCGTTGAGAGAGTGGTGTGTTGGTACTACTTCCTGATACAGGTTATCTTAACCAGCGTAGTCTATTTTCTTTAACAGTAATTTTCCTCTTTCTGCCGTTAAATAGTAAATAGTCATTGACTCTGCGCACCCAATAGCAGCATCAACCAAGAAACTGTTTAATATAGAAAGGGCGAATTGGTTGGTGTTTTCGTCAACGTACAAAGTAACTCCATCTGGGCATTCCTTGCTGTCGGGTTTATATTTAGTGGGGGCAGTACCAAAGGAATATTTCTTCTCAAACCTTCTGGTAGCTTGTAAAGAATCCACGTTGATTGATTTCAAGAAGTCTATCAAAACCTCTTTACTTGGCTGCGGAAAGCTTAATCTTTCTTCTACGGTCATCTGGATTGAGTCTCCCGAAACGTGAGTATTAACCTGGTTCATCAGGTCTTCTATCTGGCGGTAGTTCCCCTTTTCAATTTGCCGTTTTATCTCTAAGAGACTTGAAAGCCCGTCCTTTTGTGTCTGTTTTCTGATATCCTGCTCAAAATGGATGGCGGGGCTTTCTTTAGAGCCTTCAGCAGTAGGCGAACCATCAGAGCAACTTAAAACGACATGCAATAAGAAAGCGAAAAAGAGAAGATGAATTTTATTCATGTATTTTTGGTCAATTGGATGGGGAAGTTGTTGGCTGAAAAGAGCGGTTAAACGGTAGGTAGGAATGTTATTTATCTTGTTGCCCTTCTACTTTCAGGTACATTCAGAACACCTGCTCCTTCAACCAGCCAATCATCGCCTTCTTGTTTGACCTTGACAACTACTGTGAATTCTGGCCAATTTTTACCTTGCAAGGTGAGATATCCTTCTTTGTCAAACGCTATCAAGGTAAAACCTTTGTCAGGATAATCTTGGGCGTCAAAGATTGGATCGAATTCTAAACCTAATTCTGGATCATCTTTCCATGCTTCCTCAAGAAGGCTTCTGTGTTCTGCCTTGAAGCTTTTGGTAACGTGCTGGCTGCGGTTTAACCACTCTATGACATTTTGCTTGCGTTCATTGCAGAAATCCACATAGCTATTCATAAAGTTGAGCGCAACGGATGCACCTGGTACTTGGCTTGGGTCTATCGCTTTGGGAATAGATGTTCCTGAATTGTTTGGCCTGGCGTAATTCACTTCAACCGTTGAGGGCAACACTGGAGCTTTCTTGATAGTGGCAGCCGTACTTTCTGGTTTGTTTTCAGGCACGTTTTCCTGTGGGCTTGTTTTACCGTTGCATGAAACAAACAGCATCATTAACATCAGTAATAAAGTAGATATCATCGTGTATTCTGCTGCATTAGGCGCAACTACTGCCCAGCCAATATACCACAATTACCAAGAAAGTTAAGTTGGAATTTGGGGTCTCCTGTCCTGCTGATGTAGCTTTCCTCCAAGGACCGTTTCAAGACTGATTTTCTGAAACCAATTCTAAAACAGCTTCTTGCTACCTTCTGTGGCAGAGAAGAATCAGCGAAGAAAAGTCTGTGGATGGGTTCATTTACAACTTGCGCCCTAGGAGTGAATATTCTGCAAAAGCTATTTAACAGCGGTTGGGATAATCCCTGAAGCCCAGACTCCGTATAAGGAGCAATTTTGCGTCTCTCATTTTTCCAGCACACCTCTTGTTTTGCAGTACGTGCCCGCAGAAGTAGAAAGCTTTGCACCTATCGTTCATGAAGAAAAAATACGTTTTACTCCTTTTGCCGCTTATTATTTTAGGATTGGTGCAGGCTTGTACCACCTCTAAACCTTACTATAACCGCAATGTCCTGAACTGGCAGGAACAAACGCCCAAAGACACTTCTGAGATTGTGTACAGCGTCTTTCTGATAGGAGATGCCGGTGCCCCACTCACCGACAAGCCAGATCCCACCTTAATGCACCTCAAGTCCCAGATTGACCGGGCTGGTGAGAAAAGCACTGTGGTGTACCTGGGAGACAACATCTACCACAACGGATTGCCCGAACCAGATGCCTATGACCGTAAAACGGCCGAGGACCGCATGAAGGCGCAGTTAGACATCCTCAAAGGGTACAAAGGCGAAAAGTACATGATCCCGGGTAACCACGACTGGGGCGGCGGAAGCGGCACCCCAGATGGCTGGAATGCCGTGGTGCGTGAAGAACGTTTTGTGGAAGAATACCTCGCAGACAGCAACATTGTGGTGGGAACTGATTTCTATGTGCCCGGCAATGGTTGCCCCGGACCCTTTGAGGTATTGGTGGAGGAAGAAATCGTCTTGATTGCGCTGGATTCCCACTGGTGGCTGCACCCCTATGACAAGCCCTACGGCGACGAAAGCCCTTGTGGGGTAGTCAATGAAGTAGACGTGCTGGTGCAGCTAGAAGACATCATAGAAAAGAACAAAGACAAAAACATTGTAGTGGTGGGGCACCATCCGCTGTTCAGTAACGGTATACATGGCGGGTATTTCACGCTTACAGACCATTTGTTTCCGCTCACTATCCTTAGAAAAGGCTGGGTATTGCCGCTGCCCATTATCGGGTCCATCTATCCGCTGGCCCGTAAGTACGGCGGTATTGCCCAGGACATTCCGCACCCCAGTTACCAGGCCTACATTAACGGGTTGCTGAACATCTTCAATAAGTATGACAACATAGTGTACGCGGCAGGGCATGAGCATAACCTCCAGTACTTCAAAGAAGGCAAGTTGCCGCACATTGTGAGTGGGGCCGGTTGTAAGACGCAGCACGTGAAAAATGGAGGAGATGCCCTGTACGCCGAAAAATCGCAGGGATACGCCAGAATCAACTATTACAAGAATGGAGAAGCATGGGTAGAATTCTGGGCGAAGAACGATGACGATGAACCGGCTCGCATGTCCTTCAGAACCCCCATGTACGCCAAAACCAAGCCAGAGGCCGAGCAGGTTGCCGTCTCTACCGAAGATTACAGAGACAGCACCATAACGGTGGCAGCCAACGTTTCTTACGGCGCGGGCAGCTTCAAGAACGGCTTACTGGGCAACCATTACCGGCGCGAGTGGCTGACTCCGGTCACCCTTCCCGTGCTTGATTTACAACGCGAAAAAGGCGGCTTGGTACCTTACCAGAAAGGCGGCGGAAAGCAGACCTCTTCCTTGAAACTACGCAATGAAGAAGGACGCGAGTACACACTGCGGTCGGTGAACAAAGACCCTACCAATGTGTTACCCGAAGCTTTACAGGAAACCTTCGCCCGTGATTTGTTGCAGGACCAGATCTCGGCGCAGCATCCGTACGGGGCGCTCATTGCCGCCCAGTTGGCAGAAGCCGCCGGGGTGTACCACACCAACCCCAAACTGGTGTATGTACCTAGTGACCCGCGCCTGCGCCAGTACCTGGATGAGTTCGGCAACACCGTGGGCTTTCTGGAAGAAGATGCTGACGAAGACCACTCAGACGTAGCCAGCCTGGGGAACGCCACCAACATCATAGGCACTGAGAAATTGCTGGAACGCAAGCGCAACGACCATGACAACCAAATAGTGGAAACGGAGTTTGCCCGGGCGCGCCTCCTGGACATGTTCATCGGCGACTGGGACCGGCACGAGGGCCAATGGCGCTGGGTGGAAACCAAGTCCGGTGATGATAACAGAACCTATAGACCCGTACCCGAAGACCGTGACATTGCTTTCTTCAAGGCAGATGGCCTTATTCCCTGGTTGGTGAGCAGGAGGTGGGCCGTGCGCAATTTCCAGCATTTCGGGAAAGATTACGGCGACTACAAAGGGCTCAACCTGACCGCCCTTACCGTAGACCGCACGTTTCTGTCCAGCGTGACGCGGGCACAGTGGATAGCCATGGCCAATGAGGTGAAAGCCTCCCTCACCGATTCTGCCATTGAAGCAGCCGTGCGGCAGATGCCCCCGGAAGTATTTCCTATTTCCGGCCCAGAACTCATCTCCAAACTGAAGTCCAGAAGGGAACTGTTGCCGCAGGTAGCCGAGAAGTATTACCTGCACTTAGCCGAGGACGTGGACATTGCCGGGTCAGACAAACGCGAGAAGTTTGAGGTGCGCCGTATCTCAGATGATGAAACCGAGGTGACCATGCGCAAGATCAACAAAGAGGGCCGCGTGTCTAAGGTGTTGTACAAACGTCTGTTCCTGAATAAAGAAACCGAAGAAATCAGGTTGTACGGCCTGGGCGGCGATGACGTGTTTGAGGTAACAGGCAATGTGAAAAGAAGCCCCATGCTCAGGATTATTGGCGGCGAGGGTAATGATTCCATTTCAGATCAATCCTTTGTGAAAGGGGCGGTGCGCAAAACCAAAGTCTATGATTTCACCGGCGAGAAAAACGTGCTGGCGCTTAGCCCAGAGGCCGAAGATAAAACCGAGGCCTTTGAAGAAGTAAACCTCTATGACCGCGACAACTACAAAATCCCTTACTTCGGGCCGCGTTTGTCTGTAGAGTATAACGTAGATGATGGTCTGTTCCTGGGCGGTGGGGTCGTGTACCGCAACCACAAGTTCCGGAAACAGCCGTACGCCTCTCAGCATTACCTGCGGGCCAATTACGCGTTTGCTACCAAGGCCTACAACATCAGGTATGACTCAGAATTCAAGCAGATCCTCAATGACAACCTGGATCTGGGGGTGAAAGCCGCCATTTACGGGCCGCAGTACCAGATCAACTACTTCGGGCTGGGTAATGAGACCATAGAGAACCGCGACATTGATGATTTCCACTTAAGAATAGCCCGCATGGTGGTTTCGCCCACCATCAATACCAGTTTCACCCATTTTGTGCGCATGGGCATTGGGCCATTCTATGACCGCTTTGAAATTCAGCGCGAATCAGGAGCCTTTGTGAGAGAGACCTTGCCGGAAGATGAGTTCGGCATGGAGCAGTTCACGGGGGTAAGGGGCTTCCTGAACCTGCAGGCGGTAAGCACGCCCATTAACCCGCGCATTGGCCTCAAATGGTTGAACGAGTTCTCGTATAACCGCCAACTAGGCGCAGAGAAGCGGAACTTTGGCCGCCTCAGCTCAGAATTCATGTTCTACATTGGACCGCGTCTGCCGTTCCAGTTGACCTTGGCCGCCCGGTTTGGCGGTGCCCACAACATAGGCGATTTCCCGTTCTACCAGGCCAATACCCTGGGCGGACTCACCAACCTGAGAGGTTACCGCCGTACCCGTTTCGCCGGGCGCAGCTCGCTCTACCAGAACACCGAGGTACGAGTGGAGGTCTTCAAGTTCAACGTGTACCTGTTTCCGGGTAAGTTTGGGATAATGGGTTTGGTAGACCACGGCCGCGTCTGGACCGATGGGGAAGACTCCAACAAAATACACCGCGGCGTGGGCGGCGGTATCTGGATTGACGTACTCAAGCAGGCCGTGGTAAATGCCACCTATTCTGTGGGCGAAGAAGACAAACTCTTCAATGTGAACTTCGGATTCTTGTTTTAACAGGTTGCACCTTCATTATTTACAAAACGCTTGCCGGGCATGAAAAAGCTTTTAATTCTGTTGGGGATATTGATTCTGTTGCACGCGTGGGAGCAGGTAAACGCACAAGGTCTTTTCAGTGATTCAGTAAGAGCGGCGCAGGCAGCCACAGACCCGCAGGAACTGGCCAACCCCTCGGTTATAGGCATGGGCAAAAGCAAGGGGCTGATTATAAGGTATGAGCGGCTGCCTCGGTTTGGGATGCATTCCCGGGGCCAGCAGAGCACCGTGGAAGATGCCCGGGCAGATGTGCTCAGAAGCAATCGGTTTGAGTTCAAGGGGTACGCGCCATTGGTGAACAATCCGCACTTCAAGCTGGTGTTTGGGGCCGGGTACTTTCTGGAGGAATTCAACTACAAAGAACCCGCTACGCAGCAATACCCGTTGTACCAACGCCTTCAGGACAAAAACCTGCGCTCACTGGACGGGCAGTTGGTCATGTTGCGGCCCATCAACTACCAAAACTTTATCATCTTCCGGGTAAAAGGTGAGCTGAACGGCGATTACGGAAAGTACAAAGACATAAGCCTGACTCGGTACCTGAGAACCTCCATGGAGGCTATTTACGGCTGGAAGAAAAGCCCTTACTTTTCCTTTGGGGTGGGCGTGCAACTGGGCTATGCCTTCGGCCGACAGACTTTTTATCCCGCCCTTTTGTATAACCGCACCTTTAATGACCAATGGGGCGTGGAAGCCATCTTTCCGGCTAATGTCACGTTCAGGCGTAATTTCTCTGAGAAGTCGCTGCTCTACATGGGCTACAAGATTGAAGGGGCCACGTACAACATCAACATAAACACAGAGCCTTTCAACCAATATGAAACCGTGGAGCTTCGCAAATCAGAGCTGAAAGCAAGGCTGCGGTGGGACCGCGAAATCTATGATTTCCTGTGGTTCGCGCTGGAGTCTGGGTACCGTTACAACCACCGGTTTAACCTGTATGACGGCCGTCAGCGCACTGCCACCCCTTTGATTGAAACGCACATCAAAGATGCGGTTTACTTTAACGTGGAACTGTTCCTGGTGCCGCCCCGCCGATTCCTGAAGCAGTAGCGTGTTGTGGTTTCAGGCCTGTTTTAAGTAAAATAGCCTCTAAACGTTTCTGTAAAGGTTTAAAAGATGAAGCCCGCCACAGAGAATGTGGCGGGCTTCATCTTTTAAAGGAATAAACTAGAGCAGAATACTCGCCCGCGTCCCGCGAGTGTGAGCTACCTGCGACGTTCCGCCGCTTTGGATATGTTTATTCGAAACGAGCTAAGAAACGGCCAGAGGCTGAAGGTAGCTCACGCTCGCGAGACGCGAGCGAATGGTATTTAGCAGGCACAGACATTGTCTTCCATAGTTTGGCAGATTCCTGCTACACTTTGATGTCTGCAGGAGTCACTTCTAGGCCGCTTTGGACTGCCATTTGCTTGAGGTAGTCATACGTGGCATACTGGGCGTGCATGGAAACGGAAGCCTCTTCAGAAGCCCAGTACTGGTTGTCTGACAGGCGCGATTTATGGTTGTCTCGCATGTGCAAGTCCAGCACGTGGCGGATTTCTTGGCGCAGGGTAGGGTTGTAGATGGGGAACGCTACTTCCACCCGGCGGCTAAGGTTCCGGTTCATCCAGTCAGCGGAGGCGACATAGACTTTCTCCTCGCCCCCGTTCCCGAACACATAGATGCGGCCGTGCTCCAGGTAGCGGTCTACAATGCTGCGCACAGAGATGTTTTCGCTCAGGCCGGGTACGCCCGGGATGAGCGTGCAGATGCCACGCACCAACAACTCAATCTTCACGCCCGCCTGGCTGGCCTCATACAACTGCTTAATCATGCGGCTGTCTTGCAGGGCGTTCATCTTGGCAATAAGGTACGCCGGTTTGCCTTCCTGGGCCAGTTTCATCTCGTGCTGAATGAGCGCATTCAAGCCGTCGCGCAGGTTGAACGGGGCTACCAAGAGGTGCTCAAACGTGAGGTTCCGTTCGCCTTCTACCAGAAAGTGGAAGACCTTGCTTAACTCACTGGTGAGGCGTTCATCTGTAGTGAAGAGCGCGTGGTCTGTGTAGATGCGGGACGTTTTCTCATTGTAATTACCAGTGCTCAGGTAACCGTATTGCACAGACTTGCCGTTTTCCTGGCGCGTAACCAAGGCAATCTTGCTGTGTACTTTCAGGTCTGGCACGCCGTAGATGACGTTGGCTCCAGCTTTCTCCAGTTTGTTTCCCCAGTAAATATTGGATTCTTCGTCAAAACGAGCTTTCAGTTCCACTACCACCGTCACTAGTTTGCCGTGTTCGGCGGCCTTGATTAAGGCTTTGGCCACTTTTGATTTATCGGCTACGCGGTACAGGGTGACACTGATGCTGGTCACCGCCGGGTCATCGGCGGCTTCGTCAAAGAACCGGAGGGCGTAGTCAAACTTTTGGTACGGGTAGTGTACCATGATTTCCTGTTCTTGCATGGCGGCCAGAATGCTGGGGGCTTTCTCCAGCACAGGGTGCGGCAACGGGGGCTGCGGCTCATAGTAAAGCCCGGGAAGCGTAAACTTGGGAAACCCGAAAAAGTCCCGAAAGTTGTGGAAACGGCTGCCTTCTACCAGTTCATCTGTGGTGATGCCAATGCGGTCCAGCAGGGCGTGCAGCATGGGTTCCGGGGTTTCAGGGTCATACAGCAGGCGGCTGGGGTGGCCGGTTTCGCGTTTCTTGAGGCTTTTCTTGATTTTGGCCATTAAATTGCCCGACACTTCTTCCTCAATGTCCAGTTCGGCGTCGCGGGAGAGTTTGATGGCGTAGGCGTCCACTTCGGCAAAGCCGGGAAACAGTTCTGCTAAACCTACCCTAATCACATCATCCAGCAGCATTACGTAATGCTCGCCCTGCTCCACGGGCAACTGCACAAACCGGCTGCCGTGTTTTTGGGTAGGAATCTCCAGAAGGGCGTATTGTTCGGGCCCCTCCTTCGGCGTAAGCCGAACGATGAAGTATACCACCTGGTCTTTGAGGAAAAGCGGGCTGGGGTTGGTGCTGAAAATAATGGGCACCAGCAACGGCTTCACCTGATGCCGGAAATAGTCAAGCGCCATCTGGTGCTGACCGTCTGTGCATTCGCTTTCATCAATGAGGTGAATGTGCGCCTGGCGGAGCTCAGGAAGCAACTCATTTCGGTAAACCTGGCCAAATTCTGCCTGCTGCCGCGTTACCTCGGCAATGATTTCCTCCAGTTCCGGTGACGGGTCGTCTTCCAGTTTGTCGCGGGTTTTCTTTTTCAGCTTTACCAGGCGGCGCATGGTGGCCACCCGTACTTTGAAATACTCGTCCAGGTTAGAGGAGAAAATTGCCAGGAAATTGAGGCGTTCCAGCAGCGGAACCCGCGGGTCTTTGGCTTCCTGGAGCACCCGGTAATTAAAAGCCAGCCAACTCAGCTCCCGGCTGATAAGCGGGACATCTTGGTGAGAAGCGCTGGCCTGTGAAGATTCAGTTAAATCAATATTATCTTTTGAGGCCATTCTGGTTTGGTTTTGCGCGGCAATACAGCCCCGCCTTAGCGATAGTTCTTAGGGAAATCAAAGAAAAGCAGCCTGGCATTGTCTGGGGAAATCTGCCCCCAATAGTTGCAGTCAAAGCTGATGCCTACTATACCGCCCGTAGGCAGGTTGTCAATGCTTTTCTCTGTACTCAGCCGGTTGGCTAGTTCTGTGAGCGTAGGGTTATGGCCTACCAGCATAACGTGGTTGTATTCATCTGGCAAGGCTTGGGCAAAAATGAGCAGGTCATCTGGGGAGATGAGGTAGAGCTCTTCCTGGGCGCCTATTTTCTCTGTGGGCACCTTTAGCTCTTTGGCCACCAACGTGGCGGTGGTGATGGCGCGTACCGCTGAACTGGAGATAATCAAGTCCAGCTTTATTTCCCTTTCTACCAATTCCTGACCCATAAGGATAGCGTCTGTGCGACCCCTTTTGTTTAAAGGCCGGTCATGGTCACTGAGCTCCTCATATTTCCTGCTGGATTTGGCGTGGCGTAATAGATATAGTGTTTTCATCTCGCGTTCAGTAAACATGAAAGCCACAACTGAGGTGCAGCTGTGGCTTTCATGTTTACTGAATGAACCCTAAAATGGTTGTGCCGGAAGAATGGTCTGTTTTTGTATTCTTTCCGGAAAACCAGCCGTTTTTCACGTGGATGATTCCCGATGCATGCTTTACTAAAACAAAGGTCCGTTTCAGGCCTGTTTTACAGAAAACAGGACTAATACTGCTCTGTCTGCGGGGCATTGTTGGGGTACCGCTCATAGTGGATTTTGGAAACCTGCTCCAGCAGTACCTGGCGTAACTCATCTATGTTGGTGCGGGTGGCCGCCGAGATAAAGATAGCCGGTGTGTGCTGCTTGGCCATGTAAGACGATCTCAGTTCGTTGATGTCTGGCAAGGCCTCTGGGTTGTCTTCTTTCAGTTCCTGTTCGCGCTGTTGCAGGTAGAGATCGGTTTTGTTGAAGACCAGAATCACCGGCTTGTCCGCTGAATGGATGTCTTTCAAGGTGTTATTCACTACGGCAATGTGCTCCTCAAACGAAGGGTGCGACACGTCTACCACGTGCAGCAGCAGATCAGACTCGCGTATTTCATCCAGCGTGGACTTGAAGCTTTCTATCAGTTTGGTAGGCAGTTTTCTGATGAACCCAACCGTGTCTGAGAGCAGCAGCGGAATGTTCTCAATCACCATTTTGCGCACGGTGGCATCTACGGTGGCAAACAGTTTGTTTTCGGCGAAGACGTCTGCTTTGGTGAGCACGTTCATGATGGTAGATTTGCCCACGTTGGTATACCCCACCAAAGAAACGCGCACAATGCCTGAGCGGGACTTGCGTTGCTCAAAGTTCTGCTTCTCAAATTTCTCCAACCTATCATTGAGCAACGAGATTTTATCGCGCACAATCCGTCTATCGGTCTCAATCTCGGTTTCACCTGGTCCGCGCATGGCCACGCCCCCACCTTTCTGGCGGCTTAAGTGAGTCCACATGTTGGTTAGGCGGGGTAAGAGGTAGCGGTACTGCGCCAGTTCTACCTGGGCACGCGCCGTGGCGGTTTGGGCTCTTAGAGCGAAGATGTCCAAGATGAGCAAACTGCGGTCAATGATTTTGACTTCCAGCTCGCGCTCCAGGTTGCGCACCTGTGACGGGGAAAGGTCATCGTCAAAAATGACCATGTCTACCTTATGTTCCTTCACGTAGGCCACAATCTCTTCCAGTTTTCCTTTGCCCACGTAGGTTTTGGAGTCTGGTTTGTCTAGTTTCTGCACGAAGCGCTTCAGGGTTCTGGCGCCTACGGTTTCGGTCAGAAAGGCGAGTTCGTCCAGGTACTCTTTGGTTTTTTCGTCGGTCTGCTTGTATTCAGGAACGGCCACCAGTACGGCGGTTTCCTGTTCTTTGGCAGTAATATGGAGTTGGTTCTTCATGTAATTTTACTTTTTAAGCAAGGTGGAGTAGAGCGCCAGCAGCTCTATTTCCTGTTCAGAGAGTTGGGAACTGTAGCCGGGCATCAGGCCGCGACCGTTGGCAATCACCTCGCGGCGCTCTGCCACGTTTAAGGTGCTTTTTTGCAGGTTTACGGCCCCACTGGCTCCTTTCTGTCCGTCTTCGCCGTGGCAATTGGCACACAGCGCCGTGTAAATGGCTTTGGTGTTTTCCAACTGCGTTCCTTCCAACTGGGCTAAAATGGGGTGGCTGGCCTTTCCGGGGTGGGGAGAGGCCGTACCCACTTTCCCGTTAGGAGAAACGGCAACGGCTTCGCCTTTATCAGCACGTATTTTCAGGCTTTTGGTTTCGGCTATGCCGTACACGTACCCGAAAATAAGTACTACTACGGCGGTTAAAAGTTTGCTGTGCCGCTTAAGCCCCACAATGGCCAGCGGAATGGCCGCTAACACCAGCACTACTTTCACCAGCAGCCAGGCAGGCAACGGCCCGTTGTAGTTAAATGCCAGATACCCACCAGAAACCAGAATAAGCGCGCCAAACACAATGTCCAGCATTTTGGTGGAGGCGCGGGTCTTGTCCAAGTTTTTAGGCTTGTTGAGGAAAAGCAGAAACGCCTTTACCAGAAACAAGATTAGGAACAGGATTACTACCAGAACATGAATGTGTAAGAAAGCGGTGGTCATGGTGGTATTGGGTAGAAAGCAGGGCAAAGTAAACACAAAGAGATTTAAAACCGATAAACCGGTGCAGATTCTGTCTGCCGGTGCGGGTTGCTGCCAAATCTGCTGCTATCTTTGTTTTTTGCTTTATTGTACCCCATGCGCATTGCTATTGTTATCAACAAGTCCTGGAATATCTTCAACTTTCGCCTCAGCCTGGTCAAAGCTTTGATGGCCGCCGGGCATGACGTAGTGGCCATTGCCCCCGAAGATGCTTATTCACAGAAACTAGTGGCGGAAGGTTGTCAATTTGTGGCGTTGCCGATGGAAAGCAAAGGTACCAACCCGCTCAAAGACATGCTGCTGGTGGGTAAATTCCTGAAGGCTTACAAAAGCGTAAAGCCCGATGTGATCCTGCAATACACCATCAAACCCAACATTTACGGCTCTATTGCGGCACGCTTGGCGGGCATTCCTACCATCAATAACGTGTCTGGCCTAGGAACGGTATTTATTGTGCAGAACCTGGTGTCCAAAATCGCGATGGCGCTGTACCGGTTTTCCTTCCAGTTTCCGGCCAAAGTCTTTTTCCAGAACTCAGACGACAAAGCCCTGTTCTTAGACCGGAAACTGGTGCGCGAATCCATCACCGAAGTCATTCCCGGCTCGGGCATTGATACCAAAAGATATAAACCGGCTGCTACCTTTCAACGCCAGAATCCCTTCGTATTTCTGATGGTTTCGCGAGCGCTGTATGAAAAAGGCTTAGTGGAGTACGTAGAGGCCTCTAAAATCCTGAAAGCCAAATACCCCGAGCTACGCATTCAATTGCTGGGCGGCATTGACGAGGAAGGCAACATTGGCGTGAAGCGGGTGCTGGTGGAACAGTGGGCCAACGACGGCTGGCTCGAATACCTGGGCACCTCAGATAACGTAGCCAGCGTAATGCATGCCGCAGACTGTGTAGTGCTGCCCTCTTACCGCGAAGGCACGCCCCGCACCTTGCTAGAAGCCGCTGCCTTAGCCAAACCCATTGTGACCACCAACGTGCCTGGCTGCAAAGAAACTGTGGTTCACTGCTACAACGGCTATCTCTGCGACGTACGCAGCGCTACCGATCTGGCCGCTAAAATGGAGCAACTCTATCTGCTTTCTGACACTGCCCTACAAACCATGGGTCAAAACAGCCGCCGCCTGGCCGAAGAAAAATTTGATGAGAAGTTCGTGATAGACCGTTATTTTGCAGCCATCAAAGAAGCAACCGGTAAATAAAATAGATTTGAAAATTTGAAGATGAGGAGATTTAAAGATTGTAAATCAATTCTCGTCATTCCTTAATTCTATATTCTCTCAATCATTCAATCAGACATTCAGTCCATTAGATATGCAAGTAAAGAACTACCCAATTGCGGGAGTAGTGGAAATCACACCCAGAATTTTTACCGATGAGCGTGGTGCTTTCCTGGAGACATTCAGTGCCCGTTTACTGGCCGAGGCTGGTATCACCGAAGCCTTTGTGCAAGACAACCTCTCCATCTCCAAAAAAGGCGTGCTCCGCGGATTGCACTTCCAAAAACCACCCTTCGCGCAGGCGAAACTGGTAAGCGTGACCGTAGGAAGAGCCTTAGACGTGGCCGTAGATATCCGTAAAGATTCGCCTACGTATGGCCAACACGTTACCTGTGTATTGGATGCCGAAAAACGGAACTCGTTCTTTATTCCCGTAGGGTTTGCGCACGGCTTTGTGGCCTTAGAAGAAGGCACCATTTTCCAGTACAAATGCAGCAATTACTATGACAAAGCCTCTGAAGGAGGATTGCTCTGGAATGATGCTACCCTCAACATTAACTGGGGAATTGATAATCCCCTGGTGTCTGAAAAAGACGAAATCCTCCCTACGTTGGAAGGCTTCGATTCTCCTTTCTAAGTATTGATTCTACTAAAACTTCAAGCCTCACAGGTCTTCAAGACTTGTGAGGCTTTTTTATTTCCCGTTTTGAAGCTTGTTTCCAGAAAACAGGTGTGAAACGCAGTTGCTGGCGTGCCTACTTTACGAGTATCCCTATCCCATTTCGGCCTCATCAAGGAGCAATCTATTCCAGCAGCAACCTTCGCCAGAAGCCACATCCAAGTCTAAATCTACTATCAGTTTCAATCCTGTTTTAGAAAAAAGAAGCAAAAACAGGAAGTGCTACTTACTCTGATCTAGAGTTAAGATTTAAACATTTCTGATTTCTTATAAAACTAATAGGGGATTTTCAGTGCAGGCCTGTCTATCATTTTTAGAAAAGTAGCCTATACCATCTTAAATGATTTAAAAGATATGCAAAAAGCGAAACCTCTTCCTTGTGGAACAGAAGTCTTTCCGTTCCCTTGTCTAATGGCAATCCATTCCCTATCCAGAAGCTGAGACTTCAACTTTATTCCTGATTGCTCAAGCCCTTGCAAGTTCCTCAGCCTGTTCATTGCCTGGCTGCTTCCCTCTTCCCTTCATCTTTTCTTATCCGCTACAACCTGCCGATGAAAATTTATTCTACCAGAATTTTTCTACTGTTTTTTCTAGCTGTGCTTGCCGTACAGCAAGTAGCCGCCGCTCCGCTGAAGCCCGTTAAATCTGTTCATTTCATTCAGAACAGGGGGCAAGTGCAGTTGGGAAAAGGGAATGCTCAAGAAGTGGAGTACACGGCCACCGTGCCCGGAGCTACGCTTTACTTTACCTCAGATCATATTGTGTATGATTTCCAGAAAGTAGAGAAGAAGGGAAACTCCGCTACCGCTGAAAAGCAGCAAGTAATCATGCGGTTGGTGAACGGCAACAAAGCAGCAAAGATTGTAAGTCAGGACAAAGTACAGGAGTTCTATAACTACTACCTGCCGCATATTCCGCAAGGCATTACCGGCGTTCCGGCGTACGGGAAGCTGGTGTACCAAAATGTCTACCCAAACATTGACCTGATTTTCCACGCCGATCCTAAGGGCGTGAAGTATGATTTTGTGGTGCATCCAGGAGGGAAGCCAGCAGACATTCAAATGCAGTATGAAGGAACCACAGACATCAGCATCAGTCAGAAAGGACAGTTGCGGGTGTTGCACCCGTTAGGCAGCATTCAGGAAGACGCGCCCTACACGTATCAGGGGCAAAAAGCAGAAAACGCACAGGAAGTAAAATCCGCTTTTGTCCTGAAGGGCGAAAATTCCATCGGTTTCCAGGTGGGCAATTATGATGCAACAAAAAATCTGGTCATCGACCCATTCGCTACTTATTACGGAGGTTCCCTGTTTGAGCAAGCCACTGATGTGGCAACAGATGCAGCGGGTAACATCTACTTCACGGGCAGTACCTACAGCAGTGATTTCCCTACTAAAACCATTAACGGCGGCTACAACCAGACCTTGCACGGGGGCGATTATGATGCGTTTGTGGTAAAGTTTGATAAAAACGGCGTGCCGCAGTGGTCTACTTTCTTTGGCGGCGGAAGCAACGAAGAAGCGAAAGGCCTGGCCGTTGATAACAACGGGAACGTGATCGTAACGGGGTATACTACCAGTACCAACCTGCCGCGGTTGGCAGGAGGAGGCTATGAGCAAACCTCTTTAGGTGGGTCACAAGATGCTTTTATCTTAAAGTTGAGTTCAAACGGAGCCCGGCTTTGGAGCACCTACTACGGTGGCTCTGAGGACGAGGAAGGAACAGATGTCGCCACAGACGGTGCCGGGAACATTGTGGTAGTGGGCCACACGTTCAGCAGCAATTTGCCTGTTCAGTCCGCAGCTGGTGGATACAACCAGACTAGCCTCGGAGGGAATGACGGCAATCCAGATGCCTTTATTTTGAAATTCAACCAGAACGGTGCCCGGCAGTGGGCTACCTACTATGGCGGGAGAAATGAAGAAGGGGCCACCGGTGTTGCCACAGACCAGAACGGCAGCATCTGGGTCACAGGTACAGCGGCTTCAGGAATGCCATTGCAAACCCTAGGCGGTGCCTACAACCAGACGTACACAGGCTCCTCGGGGAGGACTGAAGCATTTGTCCTGAAGTTTTCTGGGGGCGGAGTGCGCCAATGGGCAACCTACTATGGTGGTAGAGGAGATGACACCGGAGGCAGAATTGCGGTAGATGCGGCTAACAACGTGTTGGTCACCGGTACCACTGAAGGAGAATCGTTCCCGCTGCAGAACTTAGCGGGGGCATACAACCAGAGCACATTTGGCGGCAACACCGATGCCTTTATCCTGAAGTTTACCAACGGAGGTGCCAGTCTCTGGGCTACCTATTACGGTGGCCCGGGGGAAGACGAAGGCAAGAGCCTCGCCACTGACCGGAACAGCAATGTGTTCGTGGTGGGAGCCACCGAGGGCCTCGGGTTACCCACCCAAGCCATTGCGGGCGGCATGAACCAATTACAAGGTGCTTCAGATGGATTTGGAGATGGCTTTCTGCTTAAATTCAACGCAGCGGGTACCCGGCAGTGGGCTACCTACTACGGCGGAACAAGTGAAGACAACCTGACCGGGGTAGCTACTGATGCAGACGGGAATGTGGTAACGGTTGGCTATTCTTCCAGCACAGACCTGCCCGTGATCGCAAACCCCGGCGGCTACAGCCTGGGCGGAAATGGAACCGAGAAGGTGATCATTCTCCAGTTAACAGGAGACGGGAAGCTGTCTACGGGCCAAACACCACAAAACATTCAGTTTGAAGCCATTCAGGACCGGGAGAACGATGAGACGGTCACTCTAAATGCCAAAGCAAGCTCTGGTTTGCCCGTGTCTTACACGACTACCGGCCCTGCTCAGGTATTTGGAAACCTTTTGTACCTCAATGGCTTTGGCCGGGTAACGGTTACGGCAGCCCAGAGCGGGAACAGTGTGTACGCGCCAGCCCCACCTGTGGAAAGAACCTTCTGCGTGAAGGTAGTGGTGCCCCAGAACCTGGAGATTGAGGAAGGAAACAATTGTGTAGGCGTACAGAAATACTCGGTGAACAAAGTAGAAGGCGCTACTTACGCCTGGTCAGTCTCGGCCGGAGGTACTATTGTAAGTTCTTCTGAGAATGAAGTAACGGTCCAGTGGGCGAATACCGGGAAACATACCCTTACCGTGACGGTTTCCAGCGATTGTGAACCTACCGGCAAGTCAAAATCCTTTGAGGTAAACGTAATTACCAGCCCTAAACCGGGTGCGGTGGTCAACCTGGTTCCCGCTCAGAATACCGGTAACCTGTCTTTACCGCTCACGTTCTCCTGGGGTGCATCCTCCAACGCGGTAGCCTATGATCTGTATGTCTGGAACGCCAGCCTGCCGGTGGAACCCACTAGCCCGTTCAAAAGCGACATCACGGCTACTTCTATTGCCATCACTACGGGGTTAACTAACGGCGTAACCTATAAATGGAAAGTAGTAGCCAGAACAGAATGCCAGTCCACAGAAAGTGCGGTGCAGACCTTTACTCTGGGCTGTACGCCGCCAATACAACCTTCCCTGATCTCGGGTAAGGTAGAGGCGTGCGCCGGAATGGAAATCTACACGGTGGAAGCCGTGAATGGGGTTACCTATACTTGGTCTTTGTCTGGAGGCGGAGAGTTGCTTTCGTTTAAGAACATGGCCATGGTTACCTGGAGTACGCCCGGCACTCACACCTTAACCGTTACACCGGTAAGTTGCGGCAGTTCTGGTCCATCCCGTAGTGTGCAGATTACCATAACGCAGATGGTGGCACCCGGGCAGGTAAGTAACATGCAGCCCGCCAATGGTACAGGCAACCTCTCGCTTCCGTTAACCCTAACCTGGGGCACAGCTACCAATGCCACCCGGTATGATGTGTACGTTTGGCGGGACGGAAGCAACCGGCCTTCTTTCCCAACCGCCGAGAACCTGCAGGCATTAACCTACACTATCACTGATGATCTGAGCGACGGAGTTACCTATAACTGGCAAGTGGTGTCCAGAAATGGTTGTGAGCAAACGGCTGGACCATTGCAGACATTCATCATCAACTGCGTAGCACCGGTACAGCCCGGCACCATTTCCGGAAAAACCAGTGTTTGTCTGGAACAACAGGATTACCGCGTGGAACGGGTAGAAGGATTGACCTATACCTGGTCGGCGGGTGATGCTGGTATCATTTCGGGCAGCGGAAATTCAGTGCAAGTCACCTGGACCAAGCCGGGCACGCATACGCTTACTGTCACTCCCTCGGTAGGTTGTGGGCAGAGCGGACCTGCGCGTACCTTGCAGGTGACCGTGCAGAATGTACAGATGCCAGTGGCAGTGACCAATATGCTACCGGCAACAGGCAGCACCAATCTGTCTTTGCCGCTTAACTTAACCTGGGCTGCTTCCACCCACGCCACCCACTATGATGTGTATATCTGGAAAGAAGACACTCCCCGCCCAAGCTTTCCGCAAGCCCATGATCTTACCACTCCCGCTTATTCCTTAACTACTGGCGTCAACTTTGGCGAAGTGTACAAGTGGCAGGTCATTGCGAAAAATAGCTGTTTCCAGACCGAAAGTGTTCCGCAGACTTTTACCCTCAATTGTATTGCAGCAAGCCAACCATCGGTCATCTCAGGAGAAGCCAGTGTGTGCCTGGGCGCACAACACGTGTATGGCGTAGAGGAGGTGAACGGTATTACCTACACCTGGTCAGCGGGTGAGGCTGGTACTGTCTCTGGCAGCGGGAACTCTGTGCAGGTTACCTGGAACAAGGCCGGTACCCACACGCTAACTGTTACGCCATCAGTGGCCTGCGGACAGGCGGGGCCGGCCCGTACCCTAGAGGTAACCGTGCTGGATGCACCAACCCCTGGTTTAGTTACCAACATGCAGCCCGCCAACGGAACCGTGAACCTGCTCGTGCCTTTTGATTTGTCCTGGAGCGCTGCCGCCAACGCCACCTCTTATGACGTGTACATCTGGCCAGATAACGGAAGTCCACGCCCAGGAATGCCAGTCCGTAGTAATATTACCGCCACTACCTTCAGGGTAACCAATGGTATTGAATACGGCCTGCCGTACAAATGGCAGATAGTTGCCAGGAACAACTGCAAAGTGCAGGACGGCCCTGTGCAGACTTTCAGACCTACTTGCTTACCTCCTCATCAGCCACAAGCCATTACGGGTCTTACCAACGTGTGCCCTGGTGCCTGGAAATATCAGGTAAAGAATAGCAACGGGGCCACCCACAGCTGGCAGATTTCCGGCGGCGGCACCATGACGGTGGAAAATGGAGAACTAACCGTAAACTGGACGGCTTTGGGGACGCATACCATTACGGTTACTCCCATCTCAGCCTGTGGTGCATCGGGTCAGTCGCAGACCCTTGCTGTAACAGTGGGCAATCCTGTGACTCCGGCGGCGGTTACCAACATGAAGCCTGCCAATGGTACGCCAAGCTTACTGGTACCTATTGCCCTTAGCTGGACTGCCGCGGCAAATGCCACTTCGTACGAGGTGTTCATTTGGCCAGCCTCAGAAGCCACTCGTCCTACGTCGCCTTTCGCCTCTAACATTGTGGGCCCGGCGTATAACGTTACCCAAGGGTTAGCTGCTGATGTAGAATACAAGTGGCAGGTAGTATCGCGCAATAACTGTGCCCGCACCGATGGACCAGTGCAGACATTCCGGACCAGGCCGCTGCCGGATCTTGTGGTGCTGAATAAATCTGTTCAGGCAACGGCTACCAGCGGCGCAACCATTCCGGTGAGTTGGGATGTGAAGAACGCGGGCAAAGCCGGAACGGGCAACACGCAGTGGGTGGACCGGGTGTACTTATCTGCAGACCTTGACCTGAGAAAAGATGAAGATCAGTTACTGGGTACGTTTCCGCAGGTCACCTATCTGCAGGGCGGACAATCATACCGGCAAACCCAGGAAGTAACGCTGCCTTCTACGCCGGGCACCTATTACCTCTTCATCATCACTGATAACGAGCACGCCAACTGTACCGGAACGCTGACGGGTGATCAATGCCCTGATGAACGCCGCATAGGCAACCATAGCCTGCATGAAGGCAATGAACAGAACAATTACGCGTACCAACTTCTGAACATTCAGACTGGGCCCGCCGCTGACTTAAAGATGCTGTCTGTGGGCACAAACACAGATGTTTTCAACGGAAGCACCATCAATGTCACGTATGAAGTGCTCAATGACGGAGAGGCCAGTGCGTTGGGTAAAAAGACATATGCCAGCGGCGTCATGCCACAGACACAAGTGTTAGGGGGCCGCGGCGCAAGGCCAGGACCTCCCGCCCGCTGCTATGACCATTACTGGCAAGACGGCATCTACCTGTCCTCAGACAATAATTTCTCCCCTGAAACAGATGAGTACCTGGGCGCTTCCTTTGTGGCCTTGAAAAGCACCACCCAGAAAAATGTCTGCGGAGATTTTGCAGAGATTCCGCTGCCGGCCAAACAAACCTACACCATGACCACGCCCGTGACACTACCCGTCAACAAGCTGGGCAAGTACTACATTTTTGTGGTAGCAGCAGACAAAGACGGGGTAGACGAAGGGAATAGGACCAGCAACAACTACATGGCCAGCGCAGAAATCACCATTAAGTTATCTCCGCCACCAAACCTGGAGGTAGCCGCTCTTACCGTAAAACCTACGGCAACAGCCGGTACAGAAACCCCTATTTCCTGGACCGTCAAAAACAGCGGTGCCGCTGCCCCCAGAGCCACGGAAAACCTCTGGTATGACCACGTGTACATCTCCAAAGAAAACACCTTCAACAAAGAGGCCAGCATTAGCTTAGGCAGATTCTACCAAACCCCAGGGGCTGGCTTTGTAGGAGCAAAAGGTGTCTACACAGAAACAAAGAGCCTTCGTATTCCTGACGGCATTGCCGGAGACTATTTTGTGTACGTGGTCACCGATGATGATGACAAGGTATTTGAACACACTTTCACGGCAGACAACATCAAAAGAAGCGAAAACCCCATCAGTATTGCCGTAGGAAACTACGCCGATTTGGAAGTGCTGAATGTGGACATGCCTACGGAGGTATTTGCCGGACGAGAGTTCAAGCTGAAGTACCAGCTAAGAAACAACGGCACGGGTAGACCAGTTTTCAGATACCAGGACATGGTCACTTACTCCAGCACTACCACCTGGGACCCTTCTAAACAACTAGATGATCTTCCTACGGAGGGAGGAGATCCTTTGCCCAATCAGACAGTAAACCGAGAGATAACCTTACGGGCTCCAAATGCCATTGGGGAAGCCTATTTCTTTGTGCAGTCCGATTACCTTGACAAGATCTACGAGAACAACGAAACCAATAACCTGAAAATGTTTGCTTCTAAGGTGCTGGTGAAGTACGCCCCGCTGGAGCCAGATCTGCAGGTTGGAGAGTTCACGGCACCACTGGTGGCCCAGGCGGGTACTACCATTAAGCTAGATTGGAAAGTAAACAACAAAGGAACCGGAAGCCCGGCGGTTTCTACCTGGGCAGACGCCGTTTACCTGTCCAAAGACAGAGAGTTGGATCCCACTGATCAAGTGCTGTTCTCCAAGTACTTCCATACCGGCGGGTTAAGCCCGTTGGGTTCGTATACCGCCACGTATTCCCCGGAAGTGCCAAGAGGTTTATCTGGAAAGTATTACCTGATATTCCTGGCAGATGCCGAAAAACTGATCACCAATGACATTGACCGGAAGAATAACCTGGAAGTAAAAGAAATCACCCTTTCCTCTTCTCCGGCGGCAGATTTAATCATTACCAAGATAGACGCTCCCGCTGAGGCGTATGCCGGTCAATACCTGAAAGTGAAGTTCACGGTGAAGAACCAAGGCCAAGGCGTGGCCGCCAGCAAGTATCCAGACCTGACTTACTGGCGTGATATGGTATGGTTGGGCTTAGATCCGGCTTTGGCCTCAACTGCCACAAGCCAGGCCTTAGGTAGCAATCAACGTTCCGGCGCCTTGGTGCGGGAAGGCACCTATGAAGACAGTATTGAAGTTCGCTTGCCTACCTACCTCAACGGCGAGTACTACCTGTTTGTGCGTGCCGATAACCAGGACATGGTGTTTGAGCATGACCAGGAGAGTAATAACTTATCTGTTGCTGTTCCTATAAAAGTAACCACGGCTCCACCCGCCGATCTGATTGTAGAAAAAGTAAACCTGACCCCAAGCGTTTACCTGGGAGAGAACCTGCAGACCGCCTATACCGTGAAAAACGTGGGCACGGTACCTGCCGTGGGCAATTTGCGCAATAGTGCCTTCCTGTCTACCGATGGCTCCCTGGATGCCGCCGCCGATGTGCTGCTCTATTATGGAGAAACCCGCATTAAACTGGAGCCGGGCCAATCTATGTCTGGAACGTTAATGGCACCGGTGCCGGGTATCTTGCCCACCAATTACCAGGGCATAGTATTGACCAACTCCAGCAATGCGGTGCATGAAAACAATCTGGACAACAACCAGAAAGTGGGTGAAACGCCCGTGAATGTGAAGATTAAATCGCTCTTTCTGGATGTGCCGGAGATTGCCACCCTAAAACAGAACGACCAGTTGTTCTACCAGGTAGCCGTTACCGCTGACCAGGATCTATTACTGACGTTGAACAGTGACCAGACGTATGGCTTAAACGAAGTGTACGTGGCGTACAACCGCATTCCTACTGCCGCCAACTTTGATTACAAGTACACCGATGTCAACCGCCCTAACCAGAAGGTGCTGGTGCCTCAGACAAAAGCAGGCAATTACTATGTGCTGGTGAAAGCGTCCTCAGGATTTGGAGGAAATCAGAACGTTACCTTGCTGGCAAAAGCATTGCCTTTCTCGCTCATCAGTATTTCGCCCAGCCGGATGGGGCAGGGGGTAGTGACCACCACCCTGCGAGGGGCTGGCTTTCGGCAAGGCATTCAGGTTACGTTGAAAAATGGTAACGGTACTGTCGCGGCTACGGCAGAAATCATGAAGATGGTCAATAGCATGGAGCTGCAACTGCGGTGGAAATTGACTAATACGCCTACCGGTATTTATGATGTGGTGGCTACCAACCCTAACAACCAGCAACAGGTGCTCGCCAAGGGCGTGACGGTAGAGGCCGTGAAACCTTACACGGTAGACTATGTTCCGCAAGCGCCAAACGTGCTGCGCAGGGGCAAGGGTGGCTTGTACACCTTCTCTTTTCGGAACACTTCTAACGTAGACATTCCGGTGATGCACGGCAACTTAACCTTGCTGGATGATGCCCAGGTGTCGGTGGAGAAAGTGGAAGGGAAGTTTCTCACGGGTTCAGACTGGCCGCTGGCCCCTGGTGTACCTAATACTGACTATACCGTGGTAGGCGGTTCTAAACAAATTCCGTTCATTGCCCGCAACGTAGCCCCCGGTGATAAGATGACGATTGCCGTGAACGTAGGGTTGAAGGACTTCAAATTGAACCGCTTTCCGCTTACGGTAAGTTTGGCAGGCTACTCGCAGGAGTATTTCATGCAGAACCTGATTGAACAGATAGAGATTACTAGACGGGCCATTCTGCTCAATCCTGTGCTCTTACAGGCAGATAAGTTTGACGGGCTGGTAGCTTTGGCGGCAAATCAACGCAAGTACGCCGAAATGTCCATGGCTCCTTTGTTCAGCAATGGATTCCTGACCTCGGCTGATACACTAGGATTTGATTTCACCTGTCCTTCTTGCGGGGAGATCCCAACCAACGTGCAGCCCCAACCAGCGGAAGAGGAGAGTGCTGAAGTGGTGGCGTTTGACTATGATCCGGGGGCTAGCCCGGGGTCTACCATCATGCCAACGGCTACGTTTGCCCCGGGGCAAGACTACTTATGGGAAATCAACAAGTACAACGGCTCGGCCGGAGCAGACCCAGGCTGGGATTTGATCAAAATCAATGGCAGGCTGAATATCACCGCCACGGCACAGAACCCATTTGTGGTTAGGATATCTTCTCTGGACTATGACAACTACCCAAGCTACCTAGCAGGCTGGTACCCAGCGGTAGATAAGTGTTGGCCCATTGCCGTAGCCCAGGGAGGAATCACTGGTTTCTCTGAAGAGAAATTCGCCATTGACGATTCCCGCTTTGTGGCCCATAACTTTACCTACAAAGGGAAATTCTCCTTGAGAGTATCCGGCAATACGCTGTACCTCTGCTTCACAGCCTATGTGCCGCAAGCAGGAGAACCAGGCGTGCCTGGCGCACCTGGTGGCTGGGGCGAGGCCGGTAGCCCAGGCGGGCAAGGCGGACCAGCTTCTGGCACGGTAAGTCCGGGGCCGGGAGGAACTGGGGGAGCCGGTGGGCCTAATGGTGGCGCTGGCGGTCCTGGCGGGAAAGGTGGTCCTGCGGGTCCTACCGGTCCGGGTGGCCCTGGTGGGCCAGGCGGCGCGGGAGGACCGGGCAGCGGCCCGGGTGGCGAAGGTGGAGAAGGAGGCGAAGGACCGCAAGGTACAGGTCCAGAGGGCCCAACAGGACCTATTGGTCCCACCGCTCCCGAACAACCGGGCACCCCTCCGGGTACTCCGCCGGGCACTCCGCCGCACAGAAGGCCCACTTCCAGACCAAAGGGGCCTGGTTCCTATAGAACCACCAAGTCTTATATCCCAGATTGGCCGCAGGAACAGCCGCAGGACCCGGAAGAGGTAGAACCCCCTACGGCTCCTAAGAAGTGTGATGAGACGCTCTTCTCAGCTGATGATTGCAAGAAAACCTTAGATTTCCTGAACCAGATGGTGAAAGTACGCACAGGCGCAAGTGATCCCTACTCAGCAGTGGTAGGAGCGGTCTCCACTTCCATCTCTGACTGTAGAACCAGTGCCGCGGTGGGTATTGCGGGCGATGGGCTCAATAGCTTGATTTCTTCTGTCTCTACGGGTGGGCCAAACCCGATTGTGCTGGGCGTAAGCACCGGCTTGAACGTGGTGAAATTTGGGCTCTCTTGGGTAAACTGTGCAGAAACAGACCCCTGGAAGAAACAAATGTACCAGTACATCATTGACGGCATTAGTTGTCTGAATGGTTCTTCTGGCTTAGAAGTAGCCATTAACATTGCAACCTGCGCCGGGAAAGCACTTTGCACAGACATTGTAGCCTCCTGTGACCCCAATGAGATTGTAGGGCCCGTAGGCTTCGGACCGAACCGGATGGTAGCCTCCACGCTGCCCATGGGCTACAAAGTGACCTATGAAAATGATTCAACACTGGCCTCGGCCCCGGCGCAGCGGGTGCGCGTCACCGTTCCACTGGATAAGGAGTTGAACCCACTCAGCTTTAGACTTGGCTCCTTCGGGTTTGGATCGTTTACGTTCAATGTGCCGGCAGATGCCGCCAGTTACCAGACCACCTTAAGCCTGGCTGATACCTTGGGGTACAATGTGGACGTAACCGCCGGAATTGATGTACTGGAAAACGAAGCTTTCTGGATTTTGCAGACGGTTGATCCTAAAACCGGTTTACCACCCACTGATCCGTTGAAAGGGTTCCTGCCTAAAAACAACGCCAACGGAGCCGGTGAAGGATTCGTGACCTATACGGTTCTCCCCAAGAACACCACCGTGACCGGAGACACCATTCACGCCAGAGGATCTATCGTGTTTGACACCAATGACCCAATCATCACCAACCGCGCGCAGAACCTGCTGGATGCTAAAGCGCCCGAGTCTAAAGTAACGGACTTACCAGCCATTGTAGAAGCCTCTACGGCAGTAGCCATTGCTATTCAGGACGAGGCCAAAGGCAGTGGGGTGCAGTCGTATGACCTGTATGTGTCTGAAAACGGAGGTGCTTTCACCTTGTTGAAAGAAAAGCTGGCTCCAACAGCGACCTACGCCTTCACCGGGCAGCCGGGCAAAACTTACTGCTTCTTCTCCATCGGTCGTGACAACGTGGGCAACCTGGAAGCCATGAAGTTGACGGGTGAAGCCTGCTTGTTGGTAAAAGGAACCGATAACGGCAGAAGAGTGGCGGTGCTGCAACCCAACGGCGGAGAGCAGTATTGCCCAGGCACGCCCATCAAAGTTTCCTGGGGAAGTCAGGACGTGCAGAACGTGAATGTGCTGTACTCGGCTAACGGCGGACAAACCTTCCAGAGCATCGCCACCAACCAGGCCGCTACTGGTTCTATTGACTGGACGGTGCCCACATCGGTGACGGCTTCGGATAACTTTGTGATTAAGGTGGAAGACGCAGCTAACGCCAGTGTCACCGATGTGAGCGACAAAGTCTTTACGGTTGGAATCACTGCTCCGGTAAATGTGGGGGCTGACCTGACGGTGTGCCAGAACCAGGCTGCTTTTGCCCTCAGCGGTTTCAGCCCGGAAGCTGGGAAATGGGCCGGAAACGGCGTGAGCGCCACCGGTACCTTTGACCCTGCCGCCGCGGGCGTAGGAGAGCATACGCTCACGTACACCGTGCAAGTGAATGGCTGTACGGCCACCGTGGCCAGGAAAGTAACCGTGACAGCAGCACCAGCGGTAACGTTGGTGGCCTTGGCTCCAGTGACTGAAAGCACGGCTCCGTTTGCCTTAACCGGTGGTTCGCCAGCGGGTGGTACGTACACCGGCATGGGCGTGGTAAATGGAACTTTCAATCCTGCCCTGGTAGGAACCGGAACCTTCACTATCACCTACACCGTCAACGGCGATTGCGGGGCCTCGGTCTCCAAAGTGATAGCGGTGAACCCGGTACTTCTGACGCCAAGCGCCCTGTCTGCGGAGGGAATTACGGCCAACCAAATGGTTTTAACCTGGTCTGATAATTCTACTTTAGAAACGGGCATAGTGCTAGAGCGAGCCAATACGCAAAACGGACCATTTGTGGTAGTGGCAACATTACCAGCCAATACCACGGCGTACACAGACCAGGGCTTAACGGCGAAGACCACCTACTATTACCGGGTAAAAGCCATTAACGCGACCAACGCCCAGTCTGAGTACAGCGCTGTCGCCAGCGGAACCACCAAAAATAGCATCACGGGTTCTCCATACGGTCTGGGCAACGCCTTCGTGAAGCTGTACCCTAACCCCACCCGCGACAAGGCACAGGTAGAGTATACCTCCAGTGCCGGGTCGCAGAAGGTAACCATCATCCTCTACAATGCGGTAGGTACGCCAATTCAGCAGTTAGAGGTGAAAGGACAGAACGGCACCTTCAAAACCGAACTGGACCTTACCAACTTGGCCAACGGCGCTTACTTCATGAGACTGATTGACAAAGACCAGATCTTCTACAACAAAGTGATCAAACAGTAGACGGGAAGTCGTTTTTTATAAAAAGGGAGCCTATTCTGAATAGGCTCCCTTTTTTGTGCTTTGGCTGAAAAGAGGTCTAAAACGCCAATCAGGAGATTGGCTGTCCGAAGAAGTGCGTAGAGCGCTGACGCTAACTCTACGCACAGCAACGTAAGTAGAAGGCTCTGTTTCTAGGTTGATTTTTGAAAACCCGCCTAGAAACAGAGCCTTTGTAATGGGGTAATAGAGGGAAATAGACGAAGCTCTTTCTTCATCCGTTTTGAGGCTGTTTTACAGAAATCAGCCTCAAACCGAAGTTCTTACAACAAGTTCACCACTGTCTCCAGTCCAATGCCGCGGGAGCCTTTGATCAGGACGTGGCAGTTGCGAACGGGATGATCGGTGAGCCATTGCTCCAGGGCGCTTTTCTCCGCGAAGTAGCGGAAATCGGGGTTTACCTCGGCGGCGTAGCGCATTTCTTTTCCGCAGAGAAATACCTGGGTGAAGTTTTGTTGGTTTAACTGTTCGCCCAAGGCGCGGTGCTCTGGTTCGCTTTCCTGGCCTAGTTCCAGCATATCGCCCAGAATCACTACTTTGGGTTCGCCGGCCATCTGGGCGAAGTTGGAAACCGATAAGTTCATGGAACTGGGATTGGCGTTGTAGGCATCCAGCAGAATGGTGTTGGTGTCTTTCTGTACCACCTGCGAGCGGTTGTTGGTAGGCACGTATCCGGCAATGGCGGCATTGATAGCTTCGTGCGGCACCCCGAAGAATTGCCCAATACAGGCAGCGGCGGCCATGTTCTCAAAGTTATAGGAACCCATCAGGTGGGTGTGCACTTCTTCGCCGTTGGCGGCCCGGTAAATCACCTGCGGGGCGGCTTGGAGCAGTTCGGCAGTGTAATCGTCCTGCGGCTGATAGTACGTGATTTTGTTTGCGATTCGGCGTACCATGCGCATGAGGTGTTCGTTAGAAGTATTCACGAAGACGGTGCCGTTGGCTTTGTCCAGGTGCAGGTACAGTTCACTCTTGGTGCGGGCCACGCCTTCCAGACTTCCGAAGCCTTCTAAGTGCGCTTTGCCAATGTTGGTAATCAGGCCGTGGGTGGGCAGGGCGTAGGAGCACAACTCGGCAATGTCGCCGGGGTGGTTGGCCCCCATTTCAATGATGGCCAGTTCGTGCTCCGGCTGAATGCTGAGCAAAGTGAGCGGCACCCCGATGTGGTTGTTCAGGTTACCTTTGGTGCAGAGCACGTTGAATTTCTGGCTCAGTACCGCATTGATGAGTTCTTTGGTGGTGGTTTTGCCGTTGCTGCCCGTAATACCGATAAACGGGATGGACAACTGTAACCGGTGGTGCAGCGCCAAGGACTGCAAGGCTTTCAAAGTGTCTTCTACCTGAATAATGTTGGGGCCGGTAACCGACGGGTCTTGTACCACCGCATACCGGGCACCCTTTTCCAGGGCCATATGAGCAAACTTGCTTCCTTTGAAGTTAGGGCCGTCTAAGGCAAAAAAGAGGGTGTTCTCTTGCTCCGCCCGGGAATCAGTGCTTACTTTCCGGCATTCCAGGTATTTTTGATACAGGTGCTCCACTAGCTCCGCCATAGTATAGATTGCTTTTTTACGTCTAGGATACGAATAAATGAACCGAGCACTAAAGGTACTAGCCTTTTTTTTAAGTTGGATGGTGGGGCCTGCGCAAACTGCCTGGGCCCAGCAACCCATCCGGATGCAGGAGGTAGCCGGACCCACGGTGCAAAACCAAGCGGGTCAGGCCCTGCGCCTGCCTTGGGCTGGTGGGTTCAACAGTCCGCAGTTCTCGGCCATTGACCTAAACCAGGACGGGCGGCAGGATTTGTTTGTCTTTGACCGAAGCTCGCAACGCGTCACTACGTTTCTGGCGGTACAAACCAACGGAAACTGGGCCTACCAGCACGCGCCGCAGTACGAGAATTCCTTTCCCAAAGAGCTTCGGTTTTTTGCACTGCTCCGGGATTTTAACTGTGACGGTGCCCCAGATTTATTTACCGCTTCAAACCTGGGCATAGTGGTGTACACCAACGTATCCTCGGCCGGGGCCGGTGTGAAGTTTGACCTTACGCACCCAGTAGTGTATTTCAACGCTGGTGCTAACCTACTGGTTGGTTCAGAAGATATGCCCGCCATTGCAGACATAGACGGCGATGGCGACCTGGATATCCTCACCTGGGAATGGTCGGGCGGTACCACTTTGGAGTATTACCGCAACGAACGGGTAGAGGAGAGTCTTACCTGCAATTCACTGAAGTTTACCCGCGTCACGTCTTACTGGGGGCAGGTGAGCCGCTGCATAGGCACCTGCAACAACTACCGCTTCAATGAAACATGCCCGTCTGCCGAGCACATTGGCGGTTCCAGCGTGCTCCCGCTTGACCTGAATGCCGATGGCGTGCTGGACGTGCTAGCCGGCCACGATGATTGCCCCGATTTGGTAAGCCTCTACAACACCGGCACCAACCTGCTGCCCAAAATCACGCGGGCAGAATACAACCTTCCACCCGATATTACCGGGAAGCAATTCAGCGTTTTTCCGGCGGCCTATTACCTGGATGTCACTTTTGACGGCCTTCCCGATTTGGTTATTGCGCCTAACATGACCTCCAACTCGCACCAGAATGTGAGCCTGAAAAACTCGGTGTGGGTGTATGCCAATACCGGCACTGCCGCGCAACCCAGATTTACTGGTACCAAGCAGCCTTTCCTGCAAGACCAGATGCTGGACGTAGGCGAAGGAGCCGCTCCGGCTTTAGGAAACATCACCGGAAACGAAGCCTTGGATTTACTGGTAGGCAATACCGCCGTGCTGGAAAATGGCCGCTACGCCGCTTCTTTGGCGCTTTACCAGAATACCGGTACCACCAATGACGCTTCTTTCAAGGCAGTAGATACAGACTATCTGGGTTTCACATCGCAAAGTCTGCTTTCTTTGAAACCTCAATTGCTGGACATTAACGCCGATGGGAAAACCGACCTCGCCTGGAGTGCCTATAAACAGTCTACCAATTCTGTAGAATTCAAGTATGTTTTAAATGAAGCATCAGCGGGCCAACCGGCGCAGTTTTCTTTGACCAACGCCGTGGGCGTGCCGGGTCTGCTGCTGTTCAGAGGAGATACGCCCTACCTCTATGATGTAGACAAAGACGGGAAACTAGACGTACTGATTGGCCGCTCTTCGGGCGGGCTCACCTATTACCGAAACACCGGCACCAGCACTGCACCCACCTGGAATTTGGTATCAGATGCGCTAGGCGGAATTGCGGCCAACGTAGAGCGCCGCCGTTTGCAAGTCACCGTGGCAGACCTCAACCAAGACGGCCAACCCGATTTACTCGCCACCGATGACAGCGGCCAACTGCGCGTATTCCCCGGCTTTCAGGCTGCGCTTTCCGGCACGTTTGCGGTAGAGGAAAACGTGCTCTGGCAACCCATCACCCAACAGTACAATCCGGCCAATCTGGGAACCGGGATGGTGATAGCTACTGCCAACTTAGACAGCAATTCTCTGCCTGAAATCCTGATAGGTACCCACGCGGGCGGGCTTCGTTTTCTGAAAGCCATCTCTGAACCGTTAAGCGTACAGAACCCAACGGAAGCACTCTCGTTTGGCAAGGTTTTCCCAAATCCAGCCGATAAATCGGTGCAGCTCATCACGGAGAAGAACGCAACTTACCAACTGCACAACGCCGCCGGTGCCCTGCTAAAACAAGGCAAAATCGTGGCCGCGAAATCACAGACAATCTCCACCGCTGCCCTCTCCCCGGGACTTTACCTGCTGCGGGTACAGACGGTTGACGGACGGATAGTAACGCATAAGTTGGTGGTGAAGCACTAATATTCCCTCATTCATGGTGCATCCGTTTCAAAAGCAGTATTAGGAAACACCATAGCCGTAAGGGTAAGAAGGAATGCGTACGCCGTTACAGGGTAACGGCGCTACAGAATAATGTAGCCTCGTTACCCTGTAACGAGGAGGTACGCGTGCTAGGGAAACGGCAACAGTGTTGATATAACGCCATTATCGTTCGCCCACAAGATCCTTTCAGGATGACAAAAAATAGAGGGTAGAATGACCAATCAATAAAGAGCCTCTTCAGCTATGAAGCGCTGCTTATTAGCTGAAGAGGCTCTTTTAGTAAATTAGTAAAAGACTAGAAATCTATTCTCTCCATCATTCAACCAATCATTCTCTTACAGATGAATAGTGAACGCATCTGCGTCAATGTCCCAGGGGAGCTTTTGGCGGGTTTCTTCCAGGTGCTGGCGCGAGAGGGTGATGGTGGAGACAGCCTCTTCAAACTCATGGTGTAGCAGTTCTTCGCCCAGCAGATTGTAGGCGGCGGAGTCGCCGGAATAGGCGTGGCCTTTGGCATCGGTGCCTACGCGGTTCACGCCTACGCAGTACGCCAGGTTTTCGATGGCGCGGGCGCGTAGCAGCGTTTGCCAGGCCAGACGGCGGCGGTCGGGCCAACTGGCGATGTAGATGAGCACGTCATACGCGAGCGGCGTGTTGCGTGACCACACGGGGAACCGCAGGTCATAGCACACCATTGGGCAGATTTTCCAACCGTTCAGGTCTACAATCAGCTTCTGGGTGCCCGGGGAATACGCTTCACACTCGCCCGCCATCCGGAAGAGGTGGCGTTTGTCATAGTGGGCGTGCGTGCCATCGGGGCGCATCCAGATAAGGCGGTTATAGTACTGGCCGTTCTCGTGAATAATCAAACTGCCCATGACCACCGCGTTCTGTTTCTGGGCCATTTCTCGCATCCAAGCCACCGAAACGCCGTCCATTTCCTCGGCCAGAAGCGAGGCTTCCATGCTGAAACCCGTCGTAAACATTTCGGGCAAAATGATGAGATCCGTGGCAGGCAGCTGCTCTATTTTCGCCTGGAAATTTGCCCGGTTAGCAGCGGCATCGTGCCAGATTAAGTCAGCTTGAAGAAGGGAAAGGCGCAGGTCATACATGCTCATAAGTAAGAATCAGGAAGTAAGAGGTGGTTTTTCAGGAACAGGCGAACCTAATCAGCCAGCCCTACGATAAAGGTACTGACACTTACGGTTACACCCAATATTCTGCATGGAGCTTCAAAAGAAAAAGATTGCCATTGACATGGACGAGGTGATGGCAGACCCCATCGCGAAATTCATTAAACTCTATAACCAGGACTGCGCTTTGGAATTAACCTTAGAGGCGCTGCACGGGAAAGAAATCTACGAGGTGGTGCCGCCGGAACATTCCAGCAAAACCTGGGAGTATATCAACGCCGAAGGCTTCTTCCGGGATTTAGAGGTAATTCCAGATAGCCAGGAAGTTATCAAAGCGCTTATGGGAAAATACGAGGTGTTTATTGTGAGCGCCGGCATGGAATTCCGCAATTCGCTCATAGATAAATTTGACTGGCTGCAAGACCACTTCCCGTTCATTAGTTGGCGAAATTACGTGCTCTGCGGAGACAAAAGCATCATTGGCGCTGACATCATGATTGATGACCGCCCCCGCAACCTCCGTACCTTTTCTGGCGACCGGAAACTGCTTTTCACCTCGCCCCACAACGTGAATATCCACGAGTTTGAACGCGTAAGTACCTGGCGTGAAGTAGCGGAGAAGTTGCTGTAAAGTTTAAGCCAGTTTAGAGGTTGTTTCCCAGAAAACAGGTCTTAAACGAAGTTGTCTAAGTTGTGCCCTACGTTGTGCGTAGAGTTAGCGACAGCGCTCTACGCACTTACCGGACAGCCAATCTCCAGATTGGCGTGAAGGGAAAAGCTATTGGCACAGACGCTCGCAGGTCTTCCAGACGCTACGAGGTCTTTGGAGCAAGCGATATACAGCCGGAACCCCAAAGGGCAACCACAAGGGATTGCCCCTACAAATCAGAACTCACAGCCCGCATAACCGCTCCGCCGCCGCCTGCAACGTTTCTTCTTTCTTCGCGAAGCAGAACCGGATCACCCCTTGGTCTACGCCCTGGTGGTAAAACGCCGAGATGGGAATCACCGCTACCCCAGCTTCTTTGGTGAGCCAATGGGAGAACTTCACGTCGGGCAGGTCAGAGATTTGACCGTAGCGGGCTAGTTGGAAGTACGTGCCGGTGCAGGGCAGCAGTTCAAATTTGGAAGGCTGTAGCAAAGAAGCGAACAAGTCCCGTTTCTGCTGATAAAACTGCGGCAGGCTGAGGTAATGGTCTGGGTTGTCTAAGTAGGCGGCAATGGCGTGTTGCAGCGGCGTGGCGGTACTGAAGGTGAGGTACTGGTGTACTTTCCTGAACTCAGTGGTAAGGAGCGCGGGCGCGATACAGTAGCCTACTTTCCAGCCGGTGGCATGAAACGTTTTCCCGAAGGAAGAGACCACAAACGACCGCTCTGCCAGAGCCGGAACGGTGAGCACGCTGCAATGCGGCTGCCCGTCATAGACAATGTGCTCGTAGACCTCGTCACTTAGAATGAAAAACGGGTGTTTTTGCGAAATCTGGGTCAAGGCATCCAGGTCGGCTTGCTGCCACACGGCACCGCTGGGGTTGTGCGGCGAGTTGACAATGAGCAGGCGCGTTTTCTTTGTGATTTTATCCTCTACCTGTTGCCAGTCTACGCTAAAGTCCGGGAACCGCAAGGGCACAAACACCGGTACGCCGCCGCTTAACTCAATAGCGGGCACATACGAATCATAGCAGGGCTCCAGCACCAGCACCTCATCACCGGGTTGTACCACGGCGGCAATGGCCGAAAACAAGGCTTCGGTGGCTCCGGAAGTTACCGTTATCTCTGAGTCTGGGTTTGCATCATGGCCGTACAGTTGCTGCGTTTTCTGGCTTATTTTCTGCCTGAGCAGCGGTAAACCAGGGCTGGGCGCATACTGGTTGAAACCGGCCCGCATGGCTTCCGTCACCAAATCTACCAACTCCGGCGGGCAATCAAAATCAGGAAATCCCTGCGACAAGTTGATGGCCCCGTGCTGCTGGGCCAACTGGCTCATGGTAGAGAAAATAGTGGTGCTCACGGCGGGCAGTTTGCTGAGTATCTGGAAGTGCATGCGTTGTAGACCTGTTTTGGTGAAAATAGGCAAAAAACGGTTTACGTCTAGTTAGCCCGGCAAGGTTGCCTGCACTATTTCTTGCAAGGTGGGCACTACTTCGCGCTCAAACCAGGGGTGCTTCTTAAACCAGGCAATATTTCTGGGCGAGGGGTGCGGCAGCGGCAGGTATTTAGGTAGATAGTCTTGCCAGGCTTCTACCGTTTGGGTGAGGGTGGCTTTGGCGTTTGCTCCCAGAAAAGCCTTTTGCGCGTAGGTGCCAATGAGCAGCGTGAGTTCAATGTTGGGCAACAAAGGCAGCAACTGCGGATGCCAGTGCTGGAAACATTCGGGGCGAGGGGGTAAATCGCCGGAACGGCCAGTGCCGGGGTAGCAGAAGGCCGTGGGGATGATGGCGATGTGGGCCTCGTTGTAGAATTCATCGGGCGTGAGCCCTAGCCAAGTGCGCAAGCGTTTGCCGCTCTGGTCGTCCCACGGAATGCCCGAGGCGTGGACTTTGGTGCCCGGTGCCTGCCCCACAATCATGAGCTTGGCAGAGGCCGAGGCCCGCAACACGGGTCTGGGGCCGTGCGGCAAGTGGGCGGCGCACAACTGGCAGGCTCTGATCTGGGGAAGAAGTTCTTCTAACATGGCGGGCATAGCACGAAGCTGTTTTAAGGCAAATTTCGGGAAAAGGGCGCAGAAATGGGGGTAAAAAAGAAGCCGGTCCCTGGGGTACCGGCTTCACTTCTTCCATCAAGTTATTTTTAGACTCCTGGGTGTCCATTCGCAGAGACTTCGTCTGCCGGAAATGCCTGGTAAAGTAAGAACGAGGCGACTACGCCGGTAACTACCAGGGTTATCATCAAAGCTTTCATGGGGTTAGTGATTTAGAAGCGTTTCTGATTAATAATACCGCGGGTTGTTGTCACGGTTGTAACGGGAGTTGTTGTCATCTCCAGAATCCGTTTCATCTGACCACCGCGGTCCTCTTTCGGTGCCGCGGTCCTGACGGGAACGGTATTCATAGTCATGGTTGCGGTTGTCCTGGTTGTAGCGGTTCTGGTCTGCATTCTGGTGGCCAGAGTTGCGGTTGAACAGGTTCTGCACACCGTGTTTCACATCATTCCAGGCTTCGCGGGCACCGGCGCCCATTTCGCCTAATACATCGCCTTTGTCGCGGTCTGCGCGGCGGCCATCGTTAGAGGTGTAGCGGTGCTCATCATACCAGGTGTGGTTGCCGCTGCCGTAGCGGTAATCATCGTCTTTGTAGCGGCTGCGGGTACCCGGGTATTCATTGTAGGGGTTGCTGTCTGGGCGCGGCAGTTCTTCGCGCACGCCGCGCGAGTCCATGTAGCCGCCCCAGTAATAGTTTTCGTTGGAGTCGTCTCGGTGGCGCTGCTCATTGATTCGGTTGTCTGAGTGCACGCGGTTATTGGCGTGGCCATAGGAATCTTGGCGGGCATTGTAATTGCCGCGTCCATCTCCAAACTGCGAGTTTTGGTTGTTGGGGTTGTTAAACGCAGAACCGCCCTGCTGACGCTCAGACTGATGCGTGCTATTGCCGCGGCCGTCGCCGTAGTTCAGGCTGTTGGGGTTGCGGTAGGCACTGTACTCGCGCTCGCCGTAGTGCTTGCTTAGGCTGGCGCCCCGGTCTGCGTTGGAGTTGCGCTCATAGGAATCCTCTGGGAAGTGGCTTCTGCTCTGGTTGTTGGGCCCGGTGTGGAAGTTGTTGCCGTTGTCCCAGTGGTTGTCTTGCGGCCGGTGCTGGTTGGGTTGGTGGCGCTGTTGGTCCCGGTTGTATAACTCACGGCCTACTCTGTGGTTTTCTTCGTCTCCATTTCCGTTGGGAGTGAAGCGGTTTCTTTGATTATCGTTCATGATTCTATCGGTTAAAGATCACAATGCATGTCTCTCAGAAATAAGAGGTATGTATATGTACGATAGCCTCTGCAGAGGGTTAAGTTCACGCTTTTGCGGGAGTGTGTTTTGGGAGCGATTTCTGAAAAGAAGGAGCTTGTTTTTGCTGCCGGAATGTGGGAGGCTACGCTGGAAATAACTGCTTTTGAGCTTGTCTTTCAGTAAGGAAAGTGTTTTTCTGAATAATGTAAGGTGCATGCAGTATGTTTGTTGCTGGCGTGGCGGCTGGTTGATGCGGCGCCCTTATGCTTTGTTGTTGCATGGTTGCCCTCCGTGCGCTCACGGCCGCGAGGCCCCGTCTTCCCCTCGCGCACTGCCCTTTCGGCCTGCACTGTTTGTCTCTCTTAGCTTCTGTCTGTCTATGGCCAAAAGCGAGGCGCGCTCGGGGAAGACTGGAAAGGGAAAGTAGCAGAAGGACGATAGAGCAGAGACTCCCCCTTTGAAGGGTAGGGCCGTTAAGTTCTAAAAATTGATATGGTTCAAGTTTTCAACTTGGACCTAAAATGAGCTGAAGTTTGCAAATCAGTGAGGCGTTAGCCTCAAACTCTGCAAGAAGGGCAATGGACTTTACCACAGTTTAAACCTCCAATGTAGAACTTAACGGCCCTACCCTTTGAAGGGGGCGAAGGGAGATGTTTACACCTGCCGGTCACACGCATTCCTTTCTCTTGCAAAGCCCGCTACTTCTTTAGTGCCGCTATTGGTGTTCTCACCAACAATCCTTAATCGGCTCTCTTCTCAAAATGGGCAGCAAACGGAACTGATAAGAAGTGTTGGTGAGAATAATCCATAGCGGCGAAAAAGACAGGCTCCTTTGCTCTGCGAGAGTGTTCTCCTCTGACTTCTGAAAGCGTTAAAACGAAAGAGGGCGGCCTTGTTTTACACAAAGCCGCCCTCTTTCGTAAAGGATATTATTTCTTAACTGAAATGCTGGTTCAATATTTCGCGCACGTGCGCTTCTTCCAGGGGTTTGGAAATGTGCTGTTCCACGGCGTTGTATTTCTTCAGTTTCTCCAGGTCATAGAAGCTGGCCGAAGAGGTAAGCATCATGACCAGAATGCAGTTCTGGTACGCCTCGGGTAATTGGTGGTACTTGTCCAGAAACTCGAAGCCATCCATCACCGGCATTTTAATATCCAGGAACATGAGGTCTGGCAGGGGTTGCCCTTGGGCAATGGCGTTGTTGAGGAACTTAAGGGCCTCTTCGCCGTTGGTGACCACTTCTATTTGGTCTGCAATGTCCATGCGGGTGAGCAGACGCTTGTTTAAGAAATTGGTGGTGTCGTCGTCGTCTACCAGTAAAATCAGGTTCAACCTTTTCATAGGGCAAATATAGAAAGCACTAAGACTACTGAATGTTATTTTTTAAATAAATAGTGAACGTGGTGCCTTTGTCTAGTTGACTTTCCACCTCAATGCGGCCGCCGTTTTTCTGTACAATCCGGTTCAGAATGTACAGGCCTAACCCAGAGCCTTCTACGTGGTTATGGAAACGTTTGAACATCTGGAACATTTTGGTGCCGTGTTTCTCCAGATCCATGCCCATGCCGTTGTCCTGTATCTGGAGCACAATGAACTCCTGCTGGTGAAACGTATGCAGGTACACAACGGGGGTACGTTCTGCTGAACGGTACTTCACCGCATTGCTGATGAGGTTGTAGAGTATACTTTTCAGGTTCACGCGGGAGTAAACCAGCTGAGGCACCTGCGTGAAATCACAGGTAATGCTGGCCCCGGAACTCTGGATCAAATCCTGAATACTCAGTTTCACTTCTTCTACCAGTTCAGATAAGACTACCTCTTCCTGGTGGGCGTCAATCTCCTTCTGCACCTTCACAATCTCAGCCAAGTCTGAAATGGTGGCGTTGATTTGCTTCAGGGACCGGTTGAACATGTTGATCAGGAGCGAAGCGTCTGGATCATGGAAGGTGGCTTCTTTGGTAAGCTCCTGAAAGATGCTGGCCATGTTGATGATGGGCAGCTTCAGGTCATGGGAGGCGGTATAGACAAAGCTATCCAGGTCTTCATTGATGCTGCGGAGCTCGCGGTTGGCTTGCTCCATAAGGGCCTCATTGCGTTTCTGGTCTTCTATGTCTGTGCAGGTGCCAAACCATTTTACAATGGTTCCTTCCTGGTCGCGCAGGGGCAGGGCCCGGCCTAGAAACCACCGCCATTCACCGTCTGCGGCCCGCTGGAACCGGTACTCAATTTCATACGGCAGCCCGGTGGTGAGGGAGTGTTGCCACCGTTCCAGGGCTCTGTCTTTGTCTTCTGGGTGGAGCAGGGTGGTCCAGACGCTGGGACCCTGGCTGGCTTCTATATCATACCCGGTGTATTCCACCCATTTCTGGTTGAAGTACTCATGGTTGCCGTGCTGGTCTGTGGTCCAGACTAATTGCGGCATGCTGTCGGCCAAAAACTGGAAGTTCTGGGTGCTTTCCTGCAGATCCAGCAGCATCTGTTTCTGGTCCTGGATGTCTGTATGCGAGCCTACCCACATGCTGATATTGCTTTCCTCATCGCGCACGGGAACTCCGCGTACCAGAAACCACCGGTATTCTTCGCTGCCTTTGGTACGCCAGCGGTTTTCCACCATATACACCTCACCGGTAGCCAGGGACTGACTCCATTTGTTATAAGTGGTAGGTAGATCATCGGGGTGAATGAAGTATTCCCAACCCCAGCCGGTGAGTTCTTCCTGCGTGGTGCCCAGGTAGTCATACCATTGCTGGCTGTAGTAGTCTACGTACCCGTCTGCTCTTGCCGTGAAGGTCATGTGGGGCAGGGCATCCAGCACTTGGAGGGTGCGCTCATGCGAGACTTGCAGCTCCTGCGCCAGCTTGGCGGCCTCTTTCTGTACCTTCACCTGCTCGGTCACTTCCACTATGAGAATAATGATGCCTTCTACCGTCTGGTGTTCGTCAAAGAGCGGCTGGTACATGAAGTTGAAATACCCCAGTTCCAATTCACCGCTTCCTTCCCGGTCTAAGTAGGCAGGGGTTTCGGTGCCCAGGTGCAATTCGCCGGTGGCGTACACTTTTTCAATGATGTTAAAAAAGCCCTGGGTTTGTAGCTCTGGCAGGGCCTGGCGGAAAGGTTTGCCTACGGTGTCACGGCCGCCCACCAATTGCTTGAACTGCGGCGTGGCGAAGTCCACCACCCAGTCGGCCCCTTTAAGCACGGCAAAATGCACCGGCGACTGGGCCAGCATGCGCTGCACGTATTCGTCCCGCTCTTTCAGGTTCTGTTGGATGTCTTTCTGTTCCTGAATGTTGGTGTCTACCCCAATCCAGGCCGTAATAGTGCCGTCCTGGTCTTTCATGGGCGTGGCGCGCATGGTAAACCAGTGGTATTTACCGTCTGAGGCGCGTTTCAGTCTGGCTTCGTTCACGTATTCCTGGCCGGTTTCCAGGGCGCGGGCCCAAACCGCAATAGTGGCATCCAGGTCCTGCGGGTGAACCACCTTGTTCCAGCCCTCGTCTGGGCCGGTGTTGCCGGTGTACTGGTACCAGGCTTTGTTGTAGTAGTAAATGTAGCCATCGGCGCGGGCCACCCAGGCTATTTCAGGAATGCTTTCCATGAGCGCGCGCACGTGCTGCTCGTTGGCTTTTAGCTCGGCGGCGTAGCGGTTTTTCTCGGTGAGGTCCAGCATGGCGCCAATCATGCGCACAGGTTTACCTTGCGGGTCACGGGCAATGTGGCCGCGGTCTAGTATGTCGGCGTAGGTGCCGTCTGCTTTCCTGAAGCGGTACTCATCTTGCCAGGCGCTTCCGCCGTTGTCAATTACGTCATGAATTCCCTGCACCACCCGCTCTGTATCATTGGGGTGAATACGGCTGTACCAGGAATTTACATCGTGTTCTATTTCTTCCTCTTTATAGCCGAAGGTGACTTTGAAACCGTCGTTCCACCAGATGGAATCATTGACCAGGTTCCAGTCCCAGATGACGTCATTGGTGGTTTTGGCGATGAGTTCAAACCGCTCCAGGTTTTCCTGGGCTTGATGGGTCTGTTTCTCGGTTTCTTTCAGGTTTTTTACTTGCTGGGTAACGTCTACCACATGGTGGAGCAGGTACATGACCTGGCCCGAGGCGTTTAGTACGGGTTTGTTGTAAGGCTGCCAATACTTCTCCTCAAAACCGCCGCCTAGCTCGCTGGGCCGGGTAACATCATAGCGTTGCAGCCTCATCTGGTGCGCTGCCTGGTGGTCTCTGGCGAATTCCAGTGATTGCCGTAGGTTCAGGGTACCATCGGCTTCGGGCAAATCTGGATTGTCTGGGAAGATATCAAAGAGGTGCTTACCAATGATGGAGCGGTCTTTGAACGTAGCCTCCAGGTATGCCTGGGTAGCCTCCAGAATGGTGAACTCAGGTGACAGAATGAGGTACAAGCCCGGCAATGATTGAATCACCAGCCTCAGATCAAGGGAAGGGGTGGACGTGGAGGAGGAAGTCATGGCAATAAAGCTACTTATATTGGGGTAGACCTTTCAGGTATTTCCCTGGGGCCTATGGTATGCAAAGCAATACCGGTATGAAATTGTTTCGGGGCCGTTTTCTGTAAAACGGCCCCGAAATGGAATTATGCTTGCATTTCCTCAAAAATGCCCTTGGCCTGTTCCAGCGTGGAGACATCTTCTACCGTTACAATCAGTTTGTCTTTGGCTTCTTTGAGCCGCGAACGGCGCGGATGCTGCTGTACGAATTTCAAGATTCTACTGAAAGTTTCTGACTGGAAAAACGCCTCATTGTTGTTGCTGGGAATGTAACCCTTCAGGGTGTCTTTCTTGAGCGTGAGCTTCTCAAAACCCAGGTGGCAGGCTTCCCAGCGCATTTTCACAATGTTCACCAGTTGCTGTACTTCAGCGGGCATCGGCCCGAAACGGTCTACCATGCCTTCTACCAGTTTCTCCAGGCTCTCCAGATCTTTGACGCGGTCTAGCTTGCTGTACATCTGCAGACGTTCAGAGATGTTGCTGATGTACGAGTCTGGGATAAGGATTTCCAGGTCGGTTTCCACCGAACATTCCCTCACCGGTTCCAACAGTTTATCGGCTTCCAGATCTTTGAAGAACAGGTCACGGAACTCGGTTTCCTTCAATTCCTGCACGGCCTCGTCTAAGATCTGATGGTAGGCCTCAAAGCCCAAGTCATTGATGAAACCGCTCTGCTCGCCACCCAGCATGTTCCCCGCTCCGCGAATGTCCAGGTCACGCATGGCAATCTTGAACCCTTCGCCAAGGTCAGAGAATTCCTCCAGGGTGCTCAGGCGCTTGCGGGCATCAGAAGGCAAACCAGACACCGGCGGCGTTAACAGGTAGCAGTAGGCTTTCTTGTTGGAACGGCCCACGCGCCCGCGCATCTGGTGCAGGTCACTCAGCCCGAACATGTGCGCGCGGTTGATGATGATGGTGTTGGCGTTAGGAATGTCCAGCCCGCTTTCAATGATGTTGGTACTCACCAGCACGTCATAATGGCCTTCCACGAAGCGCATCATCCGTTTCTCCAATTCCTCGGGGTCCATCTGGCCGTGGGCGTAGGTGACTTTGGCATCGGGTACCAGTTTCAGGATGAGGTTAGCCATTTCCTCTATGTCTGAGATGCGGTTGTGCACGAAGAAGACCTGGCCTTTGCGCTTGAGTTCATACGCCACGGCGTCTCTGATGAGCGTGTCATCAAACACGTGTAACTCGGTCTGGACTGGCTGACGGTTGGGCGGCGGCGTGGCAATCACCGAAAGGTCACGGGCTCCCATCAAAGAGAAGTGCAGTGTGCGCGGAATGGGGGTGGCGGTGAGCGTGAGCGTGTCTACGTTCACCTTAATTTCCTTCAGTCTATCCTTCGTTTTTACCCCGAATTTCTGTTCCTCGTCAATCACCAGCAAGCCCAGATTTTTGAACTTGACGTCTTTGCTGGCGAGGCGGTGCGTACCGATGAGAATATCGGTCTTGCCTTCGGCCACGCGGGCCAGGGTTTCTTTTATCTGCTTGGTGGTCTTAAAACGGTTGATGTACTCTACGTTCACCGGGAAGGCTTCTAACCGGTCCCGGAACGTTTTGTAGTGCTGCATGGCTAGGATGGTAGTAGGCACCAACACGGCCACCTGCTTGCCGTCACAGGCCGCTTTGAACGCCGCGCGTATCGCCACCTCGGTCTTCCCGAAGCCCACGTCTCCGCAGACCAGCCGGTCCATGGGGTGCGGCTGCTCCATGTCATTCTTGATGTCTTCGGTGGCCTTGCCCTGGTCTGGGGTGTCTTCGTAGATGAACGAGGACTCCAACTCGGCCTGCAGGAAACCGTCACGGGAGTAGGCGTAACCGGGCGCTTTTTTGCGTTTGGCGTACAAAGAAATGAGCTCGGCGGCAATGTCTTTGACTTTGCTTTTGACTTTCTTTTTCTTGTTTTCCCATTCCGGAGAGCCCAGTTTGCTCATGGTGGGTGGGGTGCCTTCCTTGCCGGTGTATTTGGAGATTTTGTGCAGCGAGTGAATGCTCACGTACAGCAAATCATCATCGCGGTACACTAATCTGATCGCTTCCTGCAAGCGGCCGCCTACTTCTACTTTCTCCAGCCCCGCGAACCGCCCAATGCCGTAGTCCATGTGCGTGACATAGTCGCCGGGTTTGAGCATGCGGAGCTCTTTGAGGGTAAGCGCTTTTGATTTTGAGTAACCTTCGCGGGTTTTGTGCTTGTAGAAACGCTCAAACAGTTGGTGGTCTGTGTAGCACACCAGTTTTACCAGATCGTCTACAAACCCTTCGCGCAGCGCGAGCATCAAATGGTGGAAGCGCACGTCCTGGTCCAGTTCGTCAAAGATGGTGGTGAGCCGGTCTGCCTGGCGGGGCGATTCAGCGGCAATCACGTTCACGTACCCGTTGCTCTGGTTTTCATGCAGGTTGGCTACCAGCCGCTGAAAATCTTTGTTGAACGAAGGTTGCGGATGCGCCTGGAACTGCACCACCTCGGCGTTTCTAAAGTTGAACCGTTTCCCGAATTCAATGAGCGTGAACGTTTCCAGGGCCTTTTTGAAAGACTTGCCTGATTCGAACAAGTCCTCGGGGTTAGAGACAATCTGCACGCCCGCGCTGTGCTCCAGCATCTCCTGAAACGATTGCTCGGCCTTCTCATACGATTCTGTGACTACTTCCACGGAGTGGCGGTAATCTTTGACCCAAATCGTGCTGTTTTCGGGAATAAAGTCCAGAAACGATTCGCGGGTTTCCTGCAGCAGTTTGGTCTGCACGTTGGGTATGATGGAAATCTGTTTTTTCTGCTCTACGCTGAGCTGCGTGTTGGGATCAAACGTTCTGATGCTTTCAATCTCATCGCCGAACATCTCCAGACGGAAGGGCAGTTCATTGGCATAGGAGAACACGTCTACGATGCCCCCGCGCACGGCGAACTGCCCGGCTTCGTACACGAAATCGGTGCGTTCAAAGTCATAGCTGGCCAGCATCTCCGTGAGGAAATTTACGTCCAGTTTCTCGCCCACCTTCGCGCCTAGCGTATTGGCCACCAAAGACTTTTTGTTGATGACTTTCTCGGTGAGGGCCTCGGGGTAGGTCACAATCATGGCACCCGCCCCGGCGCGGTTGTTCAGGCGGTTCAGGACTTCGGCGCGCAGCAGAATGTTGGCGTTCTCAGTGTGGTCAAACTGGTAGGCGCGCTTGTAGGAACTGGGGAAAAGGAGCACTTCTTGGCCTTCTTCCAACAGGTTGGAAAGGTCGCTGTAAAAGTAAGCGGCTTCTTCGCGGTCATGCAAAATGAATAGGTGCGTGCCGGGTTGCATGGTTTGCAGGGCAGACGCCACCACGGCATCTAAGCTCCCCACCAAGCCTTTTAGTTGTATATGTTGCCGTTCAGGAGCCTGCAGGCGTTGGGCCACGGTTTGCACCACGGGGTCTTGCCGGTACAGGTCCAAAAATTGAGTTGCTTTCAAGGGTACATCTTTTCTAGAAAAACAGGGGCAAAGCTAGCCATTCTTGCCGGTTACTGGAAACGAACCTACGCACGGGTTAGTTGCCTGATTCATTGAGAGAATAGTTGAATGTGCTGATTCTTCAATGTGCTGATGTGCTATTCTGAAGAAGATGGGTGGGAAATCTGTTTTGGGGCTGTTTTAGCTGAACGAAGGCGAAAATGGCTAGTGGAATAGCAGCGAGATGCCAGTTTTAAATTCAGGCCAGAATCTCTGTATTAGAATCTTGCCAGTGCTTTGACAGAGACGACAAGCTGCCTTTGTCTTGGCTGTAAAGACTGGTAGAAACCGCCAGTTCTATCATCAATAAATGACTTATTTCTTGTTTAACGGTTAGTGTAAGCAGCGGCGAGGCGGTAGGTCGATGGTGCCGTTTAGACTATGTTGGTAGGGGTTATTTTTTAGTTTGCCTTTTTGCCTATTAAATCCTTACAATACTTAAATCTCCATCTCCTGTAGGTGCATTGTCAAGTATGTTTGTACTAATACCGTAGTGGTTTTAGAAAGGAGTATCATAGTTATGATTGATTGTTCCTTCAGTTATACTTATTTCGTTTCCATTAATTATGGTGCTCCCCGAAAATGTAGCGCTAATACAAGTATTTGTGTTCACTCTAACATTACTTTGCAATTTTTCCTGAACAAAGCCACCCCCAATGGAAGCTGCGTTTTGTACTCGCAAGTACGTGATGTCACTTATTATATTATTACCGGTTCGCTCATAAGGCAGTTTTAAAATTATACCATAAGAGTCCTGTTGAGGAGAAAGTACGCCACTAAATAAGTTCAGTTCCAAGGTGTGTCCTGAACCGGCATTGTTAAAGTTGATTCCACGTCCAACAACTTCAAATTGCCTTTTTTCGCCATTGATTTTCATCGAGACAATTTCAGTTTTGTTACAAGACTGAATTTCTTCATCTTCTGAGCAAGAATTCAGGAGGGTTAAACACATAGAGATGAATACGAAATGCTTGAGATTTTTCATTTTAAGATTTTCTAAAATGCTCTATAACGTACTTGTGTAAACGACGGCGAGGCCGTCGGCCGTGGCTGACGTTTACACGTGGTTAGCCACTGTTTTTCTTTTATTTTTCCTTTAGTTTATCAGGAATTGCTGGAAAATCAACTTTCCATTTATCTGTTTGGGAATTGTAAAGCAAGTAAGGTCCGTCGAATCCTTCGAGATATATGAGTTCATATTCGTTTTTATTGATTTTTTCATAGGCTGGTTTAGTTCCTAACATTTCAATTTTGAACCCAAGTCTCTCAAGAGTTTCCCAATTATCTGTTTCAGGTAGCTTGTTGTTCTTCTTTCGGTATTCCTCAATTCTGCCTACAAGTTTGTTTCCAAATTCTATGTCGGCTGACCGCGTTATATTAAATGGAAGGTTTAAATAGATAATCCATGCTATTATTAGAATTATTGGTATCGCTACTAAAACCTTTTTCATTTAACTACTTGAAATTCTATAATTTAAATTGTGGCTAACTATCGGATAAACGTACCTCCTACGCTTATCAGACCTATGTCTATCCCTAAACATACGGTTTATCATTGATTTTGACAGATAACCGTAACTGGACTACCGAATATACTATATTTAAAAATAAGAATACAACGAAGAAACCAGGCAAACGCCTACACTGTTTCCCGTTCCTGTTTTGGCCTCATTTTTGGCAAACGGGGCAGAAATAGGTGGCGCGGCCGCCCACGTACTTCTTCTGGATGAGCGTCTGGCAGCGGGGGCAATGCAAGTGCGCATCTGTGGCCGAGGCGGTGGGCGCTTCATCCCATTCGCGGGCGTGAATGAGGTAATGCGAGGGGAAGTCGCGGTAAATGGCTTCGGCGGCAATGGCGGTTTCCAGCACTTCTCTGATGGAGGAGGCCAGCCGGTCAACCTCGGCGGGTAGGAGCGACTGGGCAGGGCGCTCTGGTTCCAACTGGGCCTGGAACAGCACCTCATCGGCAATCCAGTTCCCTACGCCGGGCGCAATGCGCTGGTCCAGCAGGAGCGGTTTAATGGCCGACTTTTTGTTGGCCAAGCCTTGGGTGAGTTCTTCGGTGGAGAGCGTGAGCGCATCTGGCCCTAGTTTTTTCTGTTGCCGGAACGCCTCTACACTAGGCGTAAGGCCAATCCTGCCAAACTTGCGCGAGTCAATGAACGCAAACCTGAACCCGTTCTGGAAGTGGAAAATGGCGCGGACGAAGCGCGGCGTATCGGCCTCGTCGTGGTAAAAGGCCACATCGCCGGTCATCCCGAAGTGCATGGTCACCACGGGGCCGTTGGCGGTGAGCAGAAAAAGCTGCTTTCCTAGGCGGTTAGTACCCGTGAACTGGTTGCCCAGCAAGGCCTTCCTGAAATCGTCTAGGTCTACCTGCAGTTGGCGCTTGGGATCTTGCACTTCTATCTCGGAGATGGGCAGGTACAGGCTGGTTTCGTCTATGAAACGGCGGTACGTTTCTACCTCGGGTAATTCTGGCATAGCAAAAGGGGCTCGTTGTAGGGCTGTTTTCAGGAAATTGACTTATAAACAGCATCTTTCCTTCAACAGGCAGAGGGGGCACATGGTTACGGGCAAAACTTGCGGCGCCGTTGTTTCCTGAAAAGGAGTCAGAAACCAGCGGCGTTCTTTCCCAAGAGAATCAGGAATGAAACCACTTTGTGCGTTCAAACTTGTAAGAAAACGGCGGGCGAGTGCGCTCTGTTGAGTAAGCCCAAGGCATACGTTTTATCCTAAATTTAAAAATACAGGCGAAAAACGCAGCTAAGAAAGTTCTATTTCGTTAAACTTGTGTAGACCTGTACCTACTTTGTATGGAAACAACCACTATACCACTGGAATTATTACGCTTTCCGGTAGGCAGGTATGAAGCTCCGCCTTTGTACCGGTCAGCCTTCGTGAAACAATCCTTGAAGGCTATTGAATCGCTTCCGGCCAACCTGCGGGCGGCTGTGAAGGATTTGTCAGACGAACAACTGGACACCGCCTATCGCCCCGGCGGATGGTCCCTGCGCCAGGTAGTGCACCACCTGGCCGATAGCCATATCAATACCTACACTCGCTTCCGGCTGGCCTTAACCGAGGACCACCCCGTGATTAAACCGTACGAGGAGTCTTCCTGGGCGTACCTGCAGGATGCCCGCTGGGCAGACCCGGCGTTGTCTTTGCAGCTTCTGGAGTCTTTGCACCACCGGTGGGTTATTTTGCTGCGCTCGCTCTGCATGGAAGAGTGGCACCGCACGTACTTTCACCCCCAAAGCGGCGAAACGTATTTGTTTCAGGCGGCAGGTTTGTACGCGTGGCACGGCGAGCATCACGTAGGGCATATTCTATCTTTGCGGGAGAGAATGGGGTGGTAATTGTTTCAGGCCTTTATTTCTGAAACAGGCCTTAAAACAAGGGGCACAAGACAGTAGAAATCTAAGAAAAATTTTGTTTATTTAGTCAGAACTATCTGATTCTGACGATGTATCTGCCTGTCCCAGCTTTTATTATCTCGGCCTTCTGGACCTTGTTTTCATTCTTTATGGAAACACCTGCGCCAGTAGCGGTGCCCGCACCAGTAAAGGCGGTCGTTTCCCGCACCAACTTAGAGGATAACCGCTCCCTGGAGTTCGTGGAAAACAAGGGACAATGGCCTGCCCAGGTAACCTTCGCCGCAGATGTACCGGGCGGTAAACTGTTTCTGCAGCCCACCGGGTTTGTGTATGCGCTCCGGGAACCGGTAAGTACCAGCCAAGACCACGGACATTCCCAGGAGAACAGTTCTCCTAGCCAGCGCACGGTTGGTCCTTCTTCCCTTGTCAGAAATCATGCCTATTCGGTCACGTTTGAGAATGCCAATCCTGCGCCCGCCCTGCAGCCGCAGGAAGCCACGGCAGGCACCCGCAATTACTACTTGGGCAAAGACCCTAAGAAGTGGGGTACCGGGGCAAGAGGTTTCCGGCAGGTGCGTTACCAAAGCCTCTACCAGGGGGTAGACCTGGCACTCTATGAACAAGGCGGAAAACTGAAATACGACCTGCATGTGGCGCCGGGCACGTCAACGGAACAAATCAAACTCACTTACAAAGGCCTTACCCGCCTGTCACTGCAGGAAGGAAATCTGCGTCTGGAAACCTCGGTGGGAGACGTGGTAGAACACCGGCCGGTGGCCTACCAACTGGTGCAGAACCAACGGGTAGCGGTTGCCTGCCAGTACCAACTCAGCGGCCAGAGCCTTTCCTTTCAGTTTCCCGAAGGCTACAACCCCCAATATCCGCTGGTGATTGACCCCGTGGTGGAATTCTCTTCGTTTACGGGTTCTTCGGCTGACAACTGGGGTTATACCGCAACCTATGACAGCCAGGGCAACATGTACTCCGGTGGCATTGCTTCCAGCATTGGATATCCTACCACCGTAGGCGCTTTTAACACAGACTTCAATGGGTTCTGGGACATCGCCATTATCAAATACAACACCAAGGTGAGCGGCGCGGCGGCCAGGCTGTATGCCACTTACCTGGGGGGCAGTGACACTGAGACTCCTCATAGCCTGGTGGTGAATGCCGCTGATGAACTTTTGGTGCTGGGCACTACCAGTTCGGCAGATTATCCCACTTCCCAGACCGCGTTAAGCCGAACTTTCAAGGGAGGCCCTGCCATTGCTCCTTTGGGTGCGGGCGGAAACCCGGCCTATCTCAGAGGTGCCGACCTGGTCATTACCCGGCTTAGCAGCAACGGTAGCCAGTTGTTGGCTTCTACCTTTCTGGGTGGCAGCCAGAACGACGGGCTCTTGCCCCGGCTTACCACCACGCCCACGCTGGTCCAGAACTACGGCGACCAATACCGCGGCGACATCATCACAGACCCAGACGGGAACGTGTACATTGCTTCCAACACCTCTTCCGCAGACTTTCCGGCGCAAAACGGCTTCCGGTCTCAGATGCACGGCGGCACGCATGACGCGGTGGTGAGCAAGCTTTCGCCAGATTTAAGCCAGGTGGTATGGTCCAGCTTTTACGGGGGCACCGGCATGGATGCGGCTTACTCCATACAGCTAGACCAGAAGCGGCAGGTGTACGTCTGCGGCGGTACTACCAGCACAACCCTGCCCGGCACGGCCAATGGGCTGAAACCAGCCTCGGCGGGGAATACAGATGGCTTTGTGCTAAAAATTAACACGGCGGGTACTTCTATCATGGCGGCTACTTTCCTGGGCACCCAGGCGTATGATCAGACGTATTTTCTACAGCTAGATGCCACCAACAACGTGTATTTGTTTGGCCAAAGCCTAGGTAACTATCCGGTGACCAATGGCACGTACCGCAACAGCAACGGACGGCAGTTCCTGCATAAACTAAGCAACGACCTTTCTACCACCGCCTGGTCTACCGTGTTTGGGGCGGGCCGCAACACCATTGATATTTCGCCTACCGCTTTTCTGGTAGACGACTGCCAGCGGATCTACGTAGCCGGCTGGGGCGGCACCAACAACGGCGGAGCATACGGAAACGGGGTCACCACCGGCCTCCCTACTACTTCCGGTGCTGCGCAAACCACCACTGACGGTGGCGACTTCTACCTCATGCAATTAGGCACCGATGCCAAACAACTGCTCTACGCCACTTTTTACGGGGGCAATCAGTCTCTTGGTGGTGGCAGCTTTGAACACGTAGACGGCGGCACCAGCCGCTTCGACAAAAAAGGCTACGTGTACCAGGCCGTGTGTGGTGGCTGTCAGGGCCGCTCCAACTTCCCCATGCCGCCTGGCGCTAACTTCTACTCTAAAAACAACAACAGCCTGAACTGCAACAACGCCTCCTTTAAATTTGACTTCGCGGAGGAACTGCGCGCCGATGCCGGCCCCGACCAGGATATATGCGTGGAAGCCCTTTCACTGGTTCTCAAGGGCACGCCCGCTGGCGGCGTCTGGACCGGTGATGGTGTTTCTTCCACCAATGGCATCTACCGGTTCACGCCCACCACTGCCTTAATTGGGCAGCGTACCCTCACGTATACTGTGACCGGAACCGGAGCTTGCTCTATTGCCAACACCATGGTCATGAACGTGACACCGCCCACGCCGCACACCCTTTCGGTTCCGGAGCCCAGGTACTGCTCTAGTTCCACGGTGCCGGTACAGTTAACCGGTTTCCCGGCCGGGGGTGTTTTCTCTGGCAAAGGAGTTACCGGCTCTACTTTCACACCTTCGGTAGCAGGCGTGGGCAAGCACGTGATTACGTACAAGAGCGATGGGACCAACGGCTTCTGCGGGGCTGTCACCCAAACCATAGAGGTTTTTCTGCCGGTAGTGGAGATTGGCCCAGACACCGTCCTGTGCCCCGGCAACCTCACGCCGTTTCAGTTACGCGCGAACGTACCCGGCGGCACCTGGAGCGGCAACGGGGTTTCGGCCACGGGCCTATTTACGCCTCCGGCCGGTTTCTCAGGAGAAATCAAGGTTTCCTATTTCATTACAGATCCTTGCGTAATTTCTGATTCCAGGCTGATCAATGTGCCCCCTCAACCTACCATGGCGGCGCAGTTGACCAATGCCTGCCAGGACAATCCAGACATTTCAGGCTATGCCCCATTCAACGCGGCTTTCTCTAACGGAACTACCAATGCCACGGGCTTCACCTGGCACTTCGGGGATGGTACTGAGTCTGATGAGCCAACCCCCAGGCACCTGTACAAAACTCCGGGCGCTTACAAGGTTACGCTGGTGGCTACGTACGGCAACGGCTGCCAGGAAACCATAGACGTAGCAACGGTGGTAGTGGCCCCGCCGTTTATCCCCAATATCTTCACGCCTAACGGCGATGACAAAAACGAAACCTTCGTGCAGCATTTCAGCTGTTTTCCTACGGAACTGACCGTGTTTAACCTGTGGGGCAAACAAGTGCACCAAGAGAAAATCTACAACCAGAAATGGAATGGCGGCAATCTTTCTGAAGGCTCGTATTTCTACATCTTAAAAGACACGGAGGGCAACAGCGCCAAAGGCTGGGTAGAGATTCTGAGATGACCTTTTTAATTATCCAGTAACGTAGGGGTATTTATTCTTCCTCTTGTCATGCAACAGACTTCTACCTTTGGCTACATGTCTATGCGCTTTATCTATACGCTCTTCTTTTTTTGTTCTCTGGTTGCTTTTTCCAGTTGTGGTGATGAATTCATGGAAGACCCTGCCATGACGGCGAAAGTGAACGGACGCGATTTTACCGCCTGTTCCAATCTGGAAGGGAAAATTCCCGTACCCACCCTGCCCAAAAATAACCTGGAGGTGACCTATGACGCCAACACCGGCCAACTGAACATCAGAGGTACTGACAGCTGCAATGACAGCATCAAGTCCATTCACCTGGAAATATAAGAAGTACGCGCCCCCGGAAGCTTTCTTATCAATCAGCAGTCAAAGCTGTACTACAATCTGGACAATACTCCCGGCAATGGCGCAGGAAACAACGCGGCGCTTCAATTCTTAGGGCGCCATCCGGCCAACTCTGCGGGCATTTTCTCTACCGGCCCAGTTCATACCGGGATTTTCACCATCACCCATTTTGACATTGAGAAAAGACGTTTCTCGGCCAATTTTGAGATGGAGGTATATGATGCTCGCTCCTCTAAAACATATAGCATTAAAGAAGGCCGGCTACGAGATGTTGCCTTCTAGGAAAGGTTTTCTAGCCCTTTTCTGGATTTTGGCCTTAAAACCCGGGAAAGGCTATCCTCACAGGACAAGTCTTTCCTGGGCCTAACTACCGTCTTGCAAAACGAACTCTTCTAATCCCAGCTTAGTTTTATACTTTTAGACTTAATTTAATACTAAGCATACTATGTCAAGACGCGGTAGACGCACCTTAGGCGTTCCTACTTTCCCGCTGCCCATCTCAGGCCAGTTTATGCCCGCCATTCTTTTGATTGTGCTGGGCCTGGGCCTCCTCATTTACAAAAACCTGACGCAGGAGGTAAAGCAGGCACAAGATCTGGTGGTGAAGGAAGGAACCTTTATCAATTACTCTTTCAAGAAAACGCCCGAAGGGGAGAAGGATTACGGCATCTGGCTCAAAGAATTTGCCGAACGCTTTGAACTCTCCAGCCGGGAGGAAGCCACCTTTGACACCGCCGCGTTCAGAGCCGCCATCAAACCCGGCGACCGCCTTCGCATTGAATACAGTGACCGGGAAGACGTACTGGAAAACGGCGGCGTACGGAGACTCTACGGACTAACTGCCCCTTCTAAGAACATCTCCTTTTTTACAGGAAAGGACATTGTAGCCAAGGAAAACAATGGTGTTCTCACCTATGCCATCTACGCCTCCTTAGCGTTGGGTATCTTGCTGTACATCTGGCAGATTTTCAAAGCCCGTCGCCAACAGCATGCCTACGAAGAATAGCTGTTTCTGAAACTTCGGTTTCGTTCCAGCGCTGTTTTCCAGAAATGAGCTTCTAAACAGGCGGGGAACTTTAGTGATGTGCCGTGGTAAGTTCTCCTGTAAGCAAGGCAGCTATTATAGAATTTGTCCGTACAACAAAGCGTGAGCATTAAGGCAGATTATGAGCAAATACCCAACTAACCCCCGCCAGGTGATTTATGCCTGCGGTAGCGGCAAGTGCCAGAAACGCGGCGGCAAGGAAATCAGGAAGATAATGCGGGACCAACTAAAGATGGCGGGCCTGAAAGATGAAGTGGAGATCATCAAAACCGACTGTACGGATCGCTGCAAACATGGCCCCATCTTTAGCATACAACCCCAGAACATCTGGTTGCATGACATGACTGAGACCGAAGTACTGCAAGTTTTCAGAGAACAGGTACTGGGAAAATAAGAAACCCCTCACGCTTACGGGCCTGAGGGTTTGTCTTTTTACACGGGTTGCTTTACCAGGAAATTATTCAGCGGTGCTGTCGTTCTCGTACTTGATTTTGCGCACGTTTTTGTCAATTTCCCAGCGGCCGGTGCCTTCCTCGCCAATCACGTCAAACAGTTCCAGGGCGCGGCGGGCCACATATTCCTCTTCCACCTGCTCTTGCAGGAACCACTGCAGAAACTGGAAAGTCATAAAGTCTCTGGACTTCATGCACTGATCCGCTAGGCGATTGAACTGCTGCGTCACAAAAATCTCCTGCTGCAACGCTTTCTCAAACACATCTCTGAACGAGTCAAACTCCTGCGGAATGTTCACCACCTCCGGCGAAATGGCGTGACCGCCCAAATTACTCACAAAGTTGAAGAGCTTGAGCATGTGCTCCCGCTCTTCATGGCTCTGCTTCATAAAATAATCAGCGCTGTAGTCAAAGCCCTGACGGTTGCACCAGCTAGACATGGCCAAATACGTGGCCGAAGAATGAGCTTCTACTTTTATCTGTTCGTTTAAGAGCGTTTCTATTTCTTCTGAAAGAGAGGTACGCAGTCTCAATAAATCTTTCATGGTCTGTATCTCTGTTATCAGGCGCGCTTTACACACACGCCTTCACTCAAATATACCGGCAAAAACCACTGTTGGTTCTTATGAGTGCTCCATTTGGGGTAATACAGATTCAGTCTAAATTCAGAGATGCGGGAAGCTAAAACGTCTATCTAAGAAGATAGTCATCCCGTTTTTGCCTGCCTTTTCAGAAAAGGAGGGCAAAAGCGTCCTCGGCTTTAACCACCCCCAACCCCTCCTAACTTAGGAGGGGAGCTTTTCCGCCTACGGTGTTTTGGGCTGCTTTTCAGAAAAGGCAGGCAAAAGCGCCACCTACCCATACCTCTTCAAGGAGGGGAATTCTCTCATAAGCCTTTCTCCTCGCAAAAGCCAAACCAATATCACAACGTCCGCAGGACGATGAAGGCGTTGCAACGGAACAAACAGTAATGAAGTTCATCTGCGTCTTCCCCAGCGGAGGGCCGCCTGCGTAACCCGAAGCGGGGGGAAGCGCAAGCAGCGGCGGTTCAATTGGCAACAGCCTAAGCTCCCTATGAAATAAAAGGCTTTTACCAGGTGGTACTGAACTGAAGCTCCGCCTGTCTGAGCGTCAGCGAGTTCGGAGCTTCTTGATTCTTTTGGTTACTTTTCTCATCAAGGAGAAAAGTGACAAACGCCTGCAAAGCGCATCTGCCGCCAAGAGGTTGGTAAGAAAAGAAGTAGAAAGTAAAAGCTAACTTGAACGGCAGTCTTGGTTAGTGGTGAGAACACCAACAACGGCGAGGAGAAGTTAAAAGGAAGGAAAGTAGAAAGTAATCAGTCTATCCGTTCCGCCAATCAGGAGATTGGCTGCCACCAAGTGCATAGAGCGCTGATGCTAACTCTACGCACAACGCAAGCACAGCGAAGAAGTAATTCAGCTAAAGAGAAGGAAAGATGATAGTAGAAAGTAAAGGGCCCAAAAAACAAAAGAGCCCTTCTAGCAGAAAGAGCTCTTCACAGAAAAAATAGAAAGAAACTTCTAATACGCTACCGGCGCATACAAACACTCATACAGAATGCTATTCAAAGCCATCATAGCCTTGGCCCCCTGCAACAACTCCTGAAAATGCAGCACATCCGTCAAGGTCAACACAAAACAACGCTCAGAACGGTACGGCATGAGCACATGCACATCTGAGGCACGAGACGCATCTTTCGCCATTTTGGCAACATTGATAGCATCTACGTGCTGCTTCAAATCCAGAAAATCCTTCACTTTGAAAGGCGAGATACTGCCGGCAAACTCCACGTAATAGCAATTGTAACGGTTACACTGATACACAGCGCCATATAGGGTCCGGAATAGCTCTTGGAGGTTTTGTGGGGTAGGCATACGCGACTTTTACGAATCTGCTCAAAAGGAACAATGCAAAAGTACACCCTGTTTAGAATTAGTCCAAATAATTTTAACTGATATTCCTCACTTTTTACAAGGAGGCAGAACAGGTGGGTTTGGGGACTCTTTTCTTGAAAACAGGCCCCAAATCCACCCAACTGATTTAGTAAAAAGTCTATTCTTCTACTCGCGGTTCACGAGCTTGGAGAAGCGGCTGTCTTTTTCATCCTGGTACAGGAAGGCGAGTTTCTTTTCCTCAAACTTCTCAAAGAACTCCTCCCAACTGATGTCTTCCAGGTTATCTTCTGCGTAGCCAGGGAAATTGATGCGCAACAGACCGGCTTCCTCGCCTTTGCCCGTGCCTTTTACCGTGGCTGGTTTGCCGTCGCGGGCCTCGGCCCATTTGCGGATAGTATCATGGTCTGTAGTGGTTTTCGCTGATTCTGACATAGTTTTGGTGTGATTGGTTTACTTCTCTTTGTACCGGCCAGGGCCTAAAAAGTTACCCTGCCCTAACCGCCCATCGCCCGAAACTTATACCCTACCTTTACGGTTTTACTTGTATGTACATTCCTGAACGATTCACCTTTATGAGACTTCTCTCTTTTGCCTTCATATTCTTGCTTGGTTTCACGTCTTGCGCCCAGGGCCGGAAAGAAAAACAAGCCGCCAAACCTACGGCTTCTACCGCCCAGCAAGCCCCCGTTTCCCGTGACAGCCTTGCCGTGGCCACCTTCGCCGGAGGTTGTTTCTGGTGTACCGAGGAAGCCGCCGAGAAACTGAAAGGCGTACATGAGGTAGTATCTGGCTATACCGGTGGCTCTACCAAGAACCCCACGTATGAACAGGTGAGCACCGGACTAACCGGCCACGCCGAGGCGGTTCAGATCTACTATGACCCCAAAGTGGTGTCTTACCAGACTCTGCTGGAAGCTTTTTTCGCCGCCCATGATCCTACCACCCTCAACCGCCAAGGGCCCGATGAAGGAACCCAGTACCGGTCGGCCATTTTCTACCGCACCCCAGAAGAGAAAGCGCAGATTGACGCGTACATGAAGAAACTGAACGCCACCCGCGCGTTTCAGGCCCCCATTGTGACCCAAGTGGCTGCGCTCAAAGAGTTCTATCCCGCCGAGGAAGAACACCAGGATTTCTACCGCAACAACCCCAACAACCCTTACATGCGCGCCGTCTCTACCCCCAAAGTAGAGAAGTTCAAAAAGAAGATGGAAGGCAAGTTGAAAGAAGAGCAGTAATGAGTTAATTGATGGTTCATTGTTATCAGTATTCCAGCCAGTAGATTAGACGCAACAAAGACAGGGTATGGGATACATGAACCAATCCTGAGCTTGTGAAAGGGGGGCAATTTGCTGATACTTTGGTAAGCCGGCAGTTCCATCAGGCTCAGACTGAATGGAGAGGGAAAGTTTTTTGTAGGATAAAGTGTTAGAAACTCAACCAGTAGAGGGCATTATAATACAGCTTGTTTGCGGCTCAGCTTAATCTGGAAGACAACTGCGCCGTTCTGGAGATACAACCATTTTGCCAAATGTATAAGAATGGAAACCGCTGAAACGCAGGAGAAATCAGACCGAAGAAAAGAGGCCGGGAACAAACTGGTATTATCCTACCTCACCCTTCGGAACCTGATTGGGATAAGTGGGATGCTGCTGCCTCTTGTCTTGCTTTTAACCACTAAAAAGGCCACCTCTGACCGGTGGGTAGAACCCTCTATCAGCGACTATTATTACTCCAGCAATGGCGATGTGCTGGTGGTCATGCTTAGCGTACTGGGTGTATTTCTGATCACCTACCAAGGCTACAACTGGAAAGAAAATGCCCTGTCTACCTTAGCCGCAGTAGGCGGACTGGGCGTTGCCTTTAGCCCTACCGCTACCCAACGTGCCAATTCCCTCAGCATTCATGCCATCCTGACCAAAGTGCCCACTCTCTGGGGGATAGAACGGCACTTTATCTTTGCGGCCATCTTCTTTATTTCCTTAGCCATCATCTCCCTAAAGTACTTTCCTAGAACAGACAAATGCAGCCTCAGAACCGCGCAAGGCGAACTCACCCAGAAAGCGAAACGCAACAGAGTCTACAGAATCTGCGGATGGATTATTGTCATTTGTGTAGTCTTGCTAGGCGCTTATTTCATTTTCAAGCCAGATGCTGCACCTTCAGATGTTCCCGTTGTTTTTATACTGGAAACCATAGCAGTAGAGGCCTTCGGGATATCCTGGATTACCAAAGGCCAAACCCTATGGCCAGACGGCGAACATTACCTGAAGAAAGGCTACCGCGAAGCAAAAATGAAGCTGAACAGTTAAGTGCCACCGTCTGTAAATTTTAAAGACACTTCCCGTTCCAAGGCTTATGCTGTTTCGAGGTTGTTTTCCCATTATAGCCTCTAAACGGAGGGTTCTTCAGCCAGGCAATAGGAAAAAGTAGATCAGAAACAACTTTCTTTTCCTGTCACTATTGAAGGAGTACAAGGCTTTGCAGAAGAAGGCAATGCGTGGATCTGCAGTTGTAAACATCCCCCTTCGCCCACTTCAAAGGGGGAGTATCTACACTTCTGCCACTTTCCCCTTTCCAGTCTTTCCCGAGCGCGCCTCGCTTTTGGCCCTGTATTGGCAGAACCAAGCGCAAAGGACACTGCAGGCCGAAAGGGCAGTGCGCGAGGGGAAGACGGGGCCTCGCGGCCGTGAGCGCACGAAGGGCAGCTATGCAACAGCCCAGCATAAGGGCACCGCATCCACCAGCCGCCACGCCAGCAACAGGCAAAAGGCATGCACCAAAACACCTTCCAAAAAGCTACTTACGCAACAGGCCAACTGCATGCATCCACGCACCAAGCGAACAAAAACTCCCGTTTCCGGCCTGTTTGATGAAAACAGAACAGAAACGGGAGCCTTAAACAAAAGTAACTTTCTAGAACGGATACCCAATGGCTAAATTCAACACCCCAGTGCCGAAGAGGCCGGAGGTGGGTCTGTCCCCGTTGGGATAGGTAGGATCGCGGAGCGGGTAAGCTAAATCTACCCGTATCACAAAGAACTGCACATCAATCCTCACCCCGGCACCGGCACCAATGGCCAGTTCGTTCATGAAGTTACCACTGAACTTTCCGCCGGGGCGGGTAGGGTCTTCGTTCACGAGCCAGATGTTACCGGCATCCACAAACAGGGCACCTTTCAGGTATGGATCCATTAGCGGGAACCGGAACTCGGCGTTTCCTTCCAGACGGATGTCACCGGTTTGGTCAAAGTAAGAAAAGTTCTGGGAAACCTCATTGCCGGGTTCCTGTAAGGCTCTGGGGTTGTAGGTTCCCGGACCAAGGCTGCGGGCCGGAAACGCCCTGATGCTGTTAGGTCCGCCAATGCCGTATTGTTTGATGTAAGGCAGCACGTTGGAATTGCCGTAGGGCAAACCGTAACCGCCCAGCAAGCGCGTGGCCAGTACCAGTTTATCTGTGATATTGAAGTAGTAGCGGGTTTCCAGGTCAAATTTGGCGTATTGCGAAAGCGCCTGACCTCTGAAGGTGTTAGGATTCTCTGGGTCGGCGGGACGGCCGTTCTTGGCCCGGTAAAAAAGACCCCATAAACCGCCTGAGAAATCCAGCCCGGGGCTGATGTAGAACTGGTGCCGGCGGCCTTCAATGCCTTGGGTGTTGAACACCAACCGGTAATTACCGCCTATGATTAACTGCTGGTCAAAGGCACGCGCCAGAAACGGACGGTCTGCTAATTCCTGCTGAAAGGCGGGCGTTGGATTGAGTAACCGGGAGTATTGTACCTGTACTGGGTTGATCTGGAGCTCAGTGGTGGCGTATTGCCGCCAAGAGTAACCGTACTCAAAGTTGAAGGAGTTCTGCTGAAAGAATTCTTGCCGGTTGATAAACCGAAAGCCTAGCTTAAACCGCGTTCTGGGCTGGTACATGCTGCTCGCAATTCTGATGTTGAACGGCGAGATGATGCGGGGTACGTGCATCTCGGCATCGGCACCTACCTCCATGGAGGTAAGCCCAGAAGTGCGGGTACTGTCCCCGTGAAGCTGCGACTCAAACGAACCTACCAGGTTCAAGAGCAACAGTTCGGCGCCGCGTAAAGCATTCCGGTTCCGGAAACTGACCGTAATACCTGGCCCCGCATACCCATTCGATTTCTGCACCATATTTACCTCAGCCCGTATAGATTTCTTTTTGGCCTGGGTCAACAGAATATCCGCATTCAGGCGTCCGTCTAGGCCAATGGAATCTAAGGGGGTGAACCGCACTTCGGCAAATTTGAAGGTGCCCAGGTCCATGAGGCGGTTTACCGTTTGCAGGTGGCGTTTGCGGCTGTACAGATCGCCGTTTTCCACAAAAACCGCGTTCAGAATGGTTTTGGCTTTGAAGGTTTCCTCGTCTGGATAATACTTATAGTCTTTGAACTGCACGGGCGGCTCTGTGTCGCCTAAGGTGTCACCTAAAGAGAAGTCCGTAAAGATGCGTACCTGGCCGTACCGGTACGGGATCAAGGCCTTCTGCGGAGCTGTGTCTTTCAGGCGCACATAGATGTTGACCTTGTTGTTGAGAGTGCTGTCTACGTGGTAAATCAGATAGCTTTCGTCAAAAAAGAAAAAGCCTTTCTCTTTCAATATCTCGTTCACCCGCAGGCGTTCGGCTATGAGTTTCTCCAGGTTGTAGGGGTCATTCACCTTCAGCAGGCTTTCTGGCTCAGTTTCCCGAATGGCAATGGAAACGCTGTCATTCCCCTGCGGAAACTGAATTTGCTGAATGATGTACTGCTTTCCTACCGTAGCGGTGTAATGCACCATGGCCATTTTGCGTTTGCTAGTGGTGTCTATGGTGTGGTCCAGGGAAGGGGAGAAATAGCCGTTGTTGTACAAGCGGTTAATCATGGCGCCTCGTACGCGGTCTGGGTGCGCTTCGCTCAGCAACACTGGCGGCTCTCCTAGGCGGGTTTTAATCCAGTTGGCAATGCCCTTGCGCTCGCGGTTGCCGCCCATGGCGTTGTAGATCCAGAGTTTAGGACGCATACCCAGGAAAGAAACATTCGGCTGCGGCCGAATGGCGGCATTCAATTCCGGTTCCAGGGCCTTGGTGTCGGTTTCAGGATAGGGTGAGGTTACCTTGATGTCGCCGCCAATGTAGAGGTAGTCGCCCTGGGGCACGCTTTTGGTGCTGCTACAGCCAGCCAACAGGGCCAAGAGCGCTACCAGAGGCAGGCTCCTGAAAAAGGGAGATTTGAAGAAGGTCAAGTGGGTAGTAGGCGCTATCATTATTTTGCTTTGCCAGTATTTTTGAAGAGGTCTGCGAGGCTGTCATACTCGCGCACGAACAGAAGGGAGACACCGGTACGCTGTAACTGCCCGTCCAGGAAGCCTTCATAGGCATTGTTCCGGAAGGCGCGTAACCGCAACCGCCCATCCCGGGTCACGGAGTACTCCACTGATACATCGCCCGCAAACCCGCCGCCGGTGGTTCCTGCGTTACCAGCGTTATTTGTGGTGTTGCCTCCGCCCAGCGGAATGTCCGTCCCGAAACTTACGGTTAGACGGTCATTGAGTAGCTGACGCTGCATGGCTACGTTCAGGTCTGTGCGGCTCTGGGCATCGCCGGAAGAGTAGTCTTCATAGGAGTTCAACCCTAATTGCAGACCTAAGCCACCCAGGTATTGACCGGTGAGGGCATTGAGTTGGTCTGAGAGCACTTTGCTGGCGCTGCCGCGCAAGGAACTGCCTATGCCCCCTCCGCCCGAGGACGCCAATGGGTCTTGTGCCATGAACCGGCCCAGCACCAGTAAAGAGAAGACTTGTTTGGTGCGTTCAGATTCCTGGGTAGGTTGGCTTAACTGCTCCAGACGGGCACGTACCTCTTCCACTGCCCCACCTTTTGCTTTCTCATCTAACTCAATGTTGAAGGAGATGGCCGGGTTCATGAGCTCACCGTCCAGGTTCAGGCGCACATCAAACGGCAGTTTGTTGCGGAATTGCCCGGCGCTTCCTGCATCTACCCCTGAGGTCTGGCTCTGGATGAGTTCCAGCGGGGCGGCGTCAACGTTGTAAATGGCCGTGATGTTGGCATCGGCGTCCAGCATGTCACCGGTCCAGACAATGTAACTGGCGGGATCAAAAGCAAACTCCCGTTTCACCAGTTCATACAGGTTCATGGAGTAGAGGCCTTCGGTCACGTCATAGCGGCCCGATAAGGTGATGTTCTCGGTCACGTCATAGCCCACGTTCAGATTGGCCACGCCCCTGATGGTAAGATTATCACCAGACTCTGGGTCTACCAGTACGGTGATAGGCGTCTCATCGGTGAGCGTGAGCGTCATGGTTAAGTCAATGCCTTGTACCTCAGCGTCCACGGTGTCTATCTGCTTCTGCCGGTTAATACGGCGGTTGCGGGTACTATCCACATCCACAAAGACCACAATGCCTTCGCGGTTCACACCCGCTTCTTCCTGCGGCATCACATACGTCAGGTTGGAGTTAGGGGCTACCGTTACGTTGGTGTTGATGATGGGCACGTTCAGGTCACCGGTAATGCGGGTGTCGCTGTCCAGGAATACCTGGCCGTAATACAACTCATTGTCAGCGGCGGTGCTGTTCATGACCATAAAGTCATCTGTGGTGGCGCGTAAATCAAACCGGTAGTCTGTGAAGTTGGAAGTAAGAATGGCTCCGTTCACGGTGGCGCGGTTGTTCAGGGAGTCCAGCATGACAAAGTCATTGAACTGGATGCCTTCATTGTTCACGGTCAGGCGTTCATCGGGTACCCGGAAGGTAGAGTTGAGCATGGCCAGGTTGAAAGTAGCCTCCCGGAACTGCAAGTCGCCGGCAATGCTAGGAGCATCCACGGTTCCTCTAATGGCTACATCGCCCAGAATACTGCCGCCCAAGTCTTTGACCATGCCCGCCGTGAAAGGCTGAAGACTAGCCAGGTTTAGCTGGCCCATGTCCAGGTCAAAGGAAATAGGTTGCCCTTCGGTTGTAAGGTAATAGCCCGCCAGGGTAACGTTGTTGCCGTAGCCGGTTAGGCGGGCGGTCATGTTGTAGCGGTTAGCGGTAGGGTTGCTGGCCTGAAGGGTAAGGTCACCTACCGGGAATGTCTGGTACTCTAAACCGGTAAGGGCCATATCTGCGGTAAAGCTCATGTTCCCCGATATGTCATTCACTGTGGCTTGTCCGTTCAGGGTACCGGCTACCAGACTGTCTTCCTGCACAATGGCGCGGGCCAGATAACCTAAGTCCACACTAGTCAGGTTGACGTTGAGCGGGGAGTTCTGTGCTGTTGGGTTCTGGCTTTGCAGGGCAATAGCCATCGGACCATTAGATAAGCGCAGGTTGTTGGCCACCACAGCCCCAGAATTGGTATAATACCGCACAAAATTGTTAGGGGCCACCGTCCAGGCATCGCGGTTAATGAGCAGGTCTGGGGCTACGTTCACTTCAAACCCGTTGGTGATTTGCCGCAGCAGTACCCCAATGGCTGATTCTTCCTCGCCGGTTTCGCTTTGATTGGCCGCGCGAACGGCTACCGTGTTATCCTGCACATTTCCGCCCAGCACAATGTTGTTCACCCTAAACGTAGTGTCCTGGCGAATGCGCTCTGCCTTTGCTGTATAGTTCAACTGATTAGGGTCTGACGAAACATTGAGGCTGATGGAGTCTAGCCGTATGCCGTTGTACCGAAGCCGTGGCACACTGGCCACCATTTGTAGATTGGCGGTTTGGCTGTTGTAGCTCCCATAAAGTGTATCTAAGCGCAGGCGCGTGAGGCCCGGCACGAAGGCTTGGAACACGCGCGGTTTGTGCAGCGCCATGCTGAAATCAAACTGCCGTGCCCGTGCGCTAGGTTTGTACCCCCCGTTCCCCAGGTCATAGTACCGGCTGATGTGGTTCATCAATTCTGCCCCAATGTCTCCTAAACCAATGTTCCCGTTCAGGTTGGCGGTGATCACATCAGACAAGACCCGTAGTTCGGTTCTATTGGTTTGCTGCGTCAGGTACACCGCCAGGGAGTCGAACTGGAGCGGACGGTTGTTGCTGGTGAGGGCGGTGTTGCGGGCAATGATGGAACCGTTGAGGCTGTTGGCATCGCCGCCGCGTAAATCTGCAATGATATCGCCGCGCAGGCGCAGGTCTTCCGAATACAGTTTCAAGGCCTGGAAGTCTACGGCCCGCAGGTTGGCATTCATGGCTATGGCTGGTTGCGCGCCCCGCAGGTTTATGGTGCCATTCAGCCCGAAGTCCAGGTTTTCATCTTTGGTGCTGTTGGCTTTGATGACATACCGGTTGCGGTTAGCGTCTACGTCAAAGTTGAGGTCATGGTAGTTGTACCCGCCGTACTCAAAGCCTTGCACGGTTCCGTCAATGCTGGCTACCATGGTTTCAGGGGTAAGGCCGGTTCCGTTGATGTTGGCTACCAGAGAAGCCCGTCCCAAGGTTTTGTCATTCATGAGTCGGCCCAGGTCAAAGCGCATGAGCCGTACGTTGCCTTTGATGCGCTCCTGGCCTGCGGTTCTGCCCGGTGTCATGTCAATTTTGGCAATGGCGTTGCCGAAGGTAGTGCGAACGGTGGCATCTACATCAAAGGCGGTCATGGTGCCGCTGAACGAGCCTTGCACGTCCATAGACGGGGGCAGGGTAATGTTGGCCGGTAACGTACCTGCCGGAAGCAGAGAATTTACATCTGCCGCAGTGGTATGGAAACGGTTGATCTGGAGGTTGGCCGCCAGATTATCTGGATTAGGTAAACCCCTGATGCGCCCATTCAAGGCTAGTTCTGTATTGCGCCAGCCGCTCACGCGCACGTTGCTTAACAGCAGGTTGTCCATGCGGCCGTTCACCACGCCGCTCAAGCGCACCGTCTGGTTCAGATTTCCGGCTAATGGTGGCTGACTTACTAAGGCAGGCTGCAACAAGGCTATGTCCCGGAACCCGATGTAAGTGTTCTGCAGGTCAGCCGAAAGGGTGAGTTTGCTCAGGTCATCGGCAGCCGTTTCTAAAGATGGATAACCCACTTTGATTCGGCGGGCAATGCGACTATGACCCGTTTCCAGCACCAAATCTGATAATTCGGTCTCAACCGAGTCAAACAAAATACCAGCCGTGAATTGCTTTACCTCAAACCCGCTTTTCTCCTGGAACGTCAATTGCTCCAGTTGGGCGGTGGTGCGGTTGGTGCTGTAGTACAGGTCGTTGAGTTGAATGTTGAGGTTGCGCACCATGAGGTGGTTGTAGTCCATGCCGCGGGCCTGCTTGGGGGCGTCATAGTTGTCAAAGGCGGCGTCTACTTCGGTTACGTTCAACTTGTCTAAGGTAAATACCCAATTTACGGGTTCACCCGTGGTTTTGGAAACGGCTTCCTCAATGGCTTCCACGGCTTCGGCGGGGTTCACCACGCGGTACTCGGCGGGCATCTCGGCGTTCTGGGAGTAGGCGAGGGTACTGTTGTGCAGTTCCAGGTTGCTCAGGTCAATGCGCGAGTTGATGAGGTCTATCTTGTTAGAAGCCATTCGGGCCTGGCCCAGGTTCACGTCTATGTACTGCTTGGCCACGCCGTTGCGGTACTTCAGCTTGACCCTATCCAGCGCCACGGTTTTGAGCCCGAACTGCATGGTCATGGGTTCTGATTCGCCTTCGGGCGGCACTTTGGTCTGCACCATGTCTACGTAGGTATCGCGCAGCGTGATATCTCCTATGCGATAGATTTCCTTGGTGAGGTCCAGTTCATCCATCTCCACGTTGAGGTTGCCCACGCGGGTACGCACGTTCTGGCCGTTCACCTCATCACGGTAGGTGAGGAAGACGTTCTTGAAATCAAGGGTGCCTATGTCATAAACAAAACCAGCACTGGTGGTGTCCTGGGCAACGGTGGTGTCTGTGGGCGTGGCGAAGGCTGCCAGGATGTAGTCAAAGTTGAAAGCACTGTCTGGTAGGGTGCGGTAGATGTGCCCCGTGGCGTTCTCCAGTTCCAGTGACTTCAGTGCCACTTTAGACTTCAGAATGCCCAGAATATCCAGGTTCACGGCCAGCCGCTCAGAGTACCAGAGCGTGTCGCCTTTCTGATCTTCCAGGTACACGCCTTCCAGCAGAATATCCTTCCGGAAATCACTGCGGAACTTGCCAATGCGCACCTCGGTGCCAATCTTGTTCTGCAGGTAATTCTCAGCCTTGCTGGCGGCAAAGTCCTGCACCTTGGGGATCTGCAGTGCCACTAACAGCAACACTACCAATACTAACACCCCGCCAATAATCCATAGGAGCACGGCCAGTGTCTTAAGCGTATATTTCTTAACAGTATGCGTAGACAAAATGAATGAGGTAGCAATATTAGGAGATGTTACTTGTACTCAAGTTATATAGCTGTGGTTACATATAGTCTTGTTAAAGAATAGGATTAAACAGCGTTTTTAAGCTTTTTTCCGAAAATTGGCTCCAAAACAGTGCTCTTTTTCCTGTTGCCGAGGGAAGGAAAAAGGCGGTTACTTTCAAAGTGGCTCCAAATGCGTATGCTGTACAAAAAGTCTTCTTATGCGCGACGTGCCTACTCCTCCCGCTTCCTCCACCAAACATGCCATCAACCGTGAACGCCGACGGCTCCTGTGGCGGGTGCAGCACGCGTTGGAAGCGCCGATGGTCTTTCTGGGGTTTGTCTGGCTGGTGCTGCTGGTCATTGAGTTGATCTGGGGCCTGAGTCCTGTGCTGGAGTTGCTGAACTACGCCATCTGGATCATTTTCGTGCTGGATTTTATCCTGAGGTTTATGCTGGCTCCAGAGAAATTGGATTTCCTGAAAGCGAACTGGCTGATGGCTGTTTCACTGATAGTACCGGCCTTGCGCGTTCTCCGGATTACTCGGTTGGTGCGGGTATTCAGAACCGTGCGGGCCGTGCGGGGTATCCGATTAGTGCGGGTATTGAGTTCCTTGAACCGAGGCATGAGAAGCCTGAGCGCCACCATGGGCCGCCGGGGCTTCGGGTATATGCTGGCCTTGTCTTTAGCCGTCCTGTTCTCTGGTGCGGCCGGAATGTACGCCTTTGAAAACGAAGTAGCCGGCGGCATTGCTTCTTACGGCGAAGCACTCTGGTGGACGGCCATGATCCTGATTTCACTAGGCAGTGAGTACTGGCCCAAAACGCCCGAAGGACGGGCGTTGTGCTTTGTGCTCGCGCTGTATGGGTTCGCCGTATTCGGGTATTTCACCGCCTTGCTGGCCAGTTTCTTCCTGGACCAAGACGCCTCCAGCGACAGTTCTGACCTAGCCGGGGCGCAGCAGATTGAACAGTTGCATCTGGAAGTAAAGCAGTTGCGCCAGGAATTACAGGCAGTGTTGGCGTTACAGCAGAAAGCATTTCCTGCGATTTCACCGGAAAAGCCGGATGGTAAAGAAGAGTAGGAGGGTGAGCCGCTTTCGGCACAGACGCTCGCAGGTCTGGAAGACGCTGCGAGGTCTTTTGAGGGGACGGTGTTGTAGGGTGAACCGGAACCTGCCCTTCAAACAATAGAAGTTGATTCAGCAATAGATTTTTGAGGCTCTCGCCTCACGGAAGTTGCAAACTTCCGAACATTGTAGGTCCAAGTTGAAAACTTGAACCATATTGTGCTTCTAGGGGAATACGCCTTTGAAGGAGAAAGCAATGCGTGAGAGACAAGGCAGTGCCTGGTCTCTACGGGTTTTATTATCCCTATTCCCATATCACCATCTCCATAGCTACTTTCCCCTTTCCAGTCTTCCCCGAGCGCGCCTCGCTTTTGGCCCTAGACAGACAGTGGCTAAGAGCAAAGAACTTCTCAGGCCGAAAGGGCAGTGCGCGAGGGGAAGACGGGGCCTCGCGGCCGTGAGCGCACTGAGGGAGACTATGAAACAACCCAGCATAAGGGCTCCGCATCAACCGGCCGCCACGCCAGCAACAGGCCAACTGCTTGCACAAAAGAACCATACAGGCAACTATCGCTCCCCACAACTCTGTTCAGTCTTAACAAGCCGACGAATATCAAAACCCAAGTTCTGCGCCTTCTGCGCTAATTGGCTATAAACAGAAGAATCTAACTGAGGTGAACGGGCCAAAATCCAAAGGAATTTCCGGTCCGGGGAGCCAACCAAAACGTGAGAGTAATCATCTGCCAAATCCAGAATCCAGTAATCTCCCCGAAAAGGCCAAAAGAACTGTACCCGCAACTTGGTATTGTTACTGCCCTCCACCGGAAAAGCTTTGCCTATTGCACCATCATCTTTGCCAGAAGCGCTGCCTTTGCGGCAGGAGTTGCGCACTTCCACGTAGCCCTCTTTGGGAGTGTACTGGGCGGTGGTACAGTGGCAGCCCTTTTCAAAACGGTTGGGAATAAGAGCAATTTCGTACCACTTACCGGCATAGCGCTGCAGATTTACGGAAGGTACGGTGGGTAAAGGGGCGTGACTGGGCCGCCGCATCAGGTACAAAGCTACCGTGATCAGGAGAACAGCGCCAAGTGTAGCGAATACAAATGGTTTCTTCATAGCAGTACAAATAAAAGCCATTGCCCCCTCATGACCCGTTAGCCTGAACTAAACAGATGGAAAGTAAAGCAATGGCTTTTATCCTGCCCTGATTAGTAGAGGGGCTTGCGCATCTGAAAATGCTGCACTTCGCCGAAGAGGACGTGAGATGGGAACTCTTCTATAAACCCATTTCGCTTGTAGAAGTTTTTGGCGTACTCGCGGGCCTGCACAATCAGATCTTTCGCGCCAAGGCGGCGGGCTTCTTCTTCCACTGCCTGTAAAAGCCGACGGCCCACTTGTTTGTTCTGGTATTTGGGCCCTACGGCCAGAAACCGGAGTTGGGCTTCAGAATCGGTTTCCATGTGTACGCGGCATCCGCCCATGATTTCACCGGTATTCTCGTCAATGGCCATTAAGTGGGTGGCCTGGTTGTCGTCTTCCATGCGTTCGCTGCCCACCGGCTGGTGCCAGGGCTTGCGTAACATTTCATAACGTAAACGGTAATACTGCTCAAACTCGTGAAAGCTGGAGGGCTGAATAATTTGCATGACTGCGTTTTTAAGCTCTTTTCCGTAAAATTTCGCTAAACTAGTAACTTTGTACGGCATCCGGCAATAAAACTATTCAAATACATTTCATTTCATTTAAAACTTTTGTTATGCCCTCTTTTGACATTGTGAGCAAGGTGGACCCGCAAACGCTGGAAAACGCCATGAATACCGTAAAAAAGGAAATCCAGACGCGCTTTGATTTCAGAGATACCAAAGGCAGCGTGGAACTGGACAAGAAAACCAACATAGTGCACATTGTCACCGAAAACGACATGCGCCTGCGCCAGATTGAAGACATTATCCTGAGCAAGATTGTAAAGCAGCAGATAGATGCCACCGCCCTTGATTTCAGCAATGAAGCCTTCCCCAGCGGACCCATGATCAAGAAAGACGTGAAAGTGCGGGCCGGTATTGACAAAGAAGACGCAAAAAAGATTGTGAAGCTCATCAAAGACAGCAAGCTGAAAGTGACCCCGGCCATCATGGACGACCAGGTGCGCGTAACAGCCAAAAAGATTGATGACCTGCAGGACGTGATTGCCATGCTGCGCCGCGCCGAGTTAGGAATTCCGCTGCAGTTTGTAAACATGAAGTCCTAAGCGGCGGGCTCACGTAGTTATACCCAAAAAGAGGGACAGGGCCGTAGTTGCTTTAACCCCATCTGGCAGACTGCGTTTAACTCTCTAGCTTGTTCCCATAACACACCACCTGATCTAATAGAACTATGTTTGACGTATTTTCCAGCCCAGATGTCTGGCTAAGCCTCCTTACCCTTACCTTCATGGAGGTAGTGCTGGGGATAGATAATATTGTGTTCATCTCCATTGTGGTGTCTAGGTTGCCCAAAGCCCAGCAGGCCCGCGGGCGCACCATTGGGTTGATGTTCGCCTTGGTCTTCCGGATTATCCTGTTGTATTTCATCAGCCATATTGTGAACGCGAACCAGCCCATCTTTTCCTGGAATCTGCCCTGGATGGACGAGCCGTTTGCGGTTTCCTGGCGTGATATTATTCTGTTTGGCGGGGGCTTGTTCCTGTTGGCTAAGAGTACCACCGAGATCCATAACAAGCTGGAAGGCGAGGAAGAAGGGCACGGTTCTACCGGTGGAACCTCTACCATGGGTAAGATCATTATCCAGATTGTGTTGGTAGACATTGTGTTCTCCTTTGACTCCATCTTAACGGCGGTAGGTTTGGTAGACCACGTAATTGTCATGATTGTGGCCGTCATCATCTCCATGGGTATTATGCTGGCCTTCTCTAAATATGTGAGCGACTTCGTGAACGACCACCCAACCGTGAAGATGTTGGCCCTTTCCTTCCTTATCCTGATAGGGGTGATGCTGGTAGTGGAAGCCTTGCATGCCCACATCCCGAAAGGCTACATCTACTTCGCCATGTTCTTCTCCCTGGTGGTAGAAATGCTGAACATGAAACTCCGGAAGAAAACTGATCCCGTGCAGTTGCGCCAAAGCGAAATCAAAACGAAAGACATTACCGCCCAAGGACGTTAACGGTCCATTTTTCAAGAAAGTGCTGAAAACAAAAGCGGGAGCCTGTAAAGGTTCCCGCTTTTGTTTTTAGGCAGTTTACGAAAAAACAGGTTATAAACGGAGTTGACGGAGACACTGGTAGAATCTACGCACACTACGAGGTCTTGCAACTTAGTGCAGTTACTACAGCGTGGCAATCTGGCTATACGCTGGCGTGAGTCTCCAGACTCATGCCGATGGATGAGTGGAGTCTCCGGACTCCAGTGTCCCGGCTGGTGGTGCCCGGCGAGTCTCCAGACTCGCTTCATCCTAAGTCATGAGACTTCAGTCTCGCGCCAGAGGGTGTTATAAGCACGTTTCTGACCAATTCTCCAGAAAGGAAGCCCAAAATGCAATTGCTCTGGTAAGAACCATTTTATCGTTTTTCAATCCTTAATCCTCAATTTCGTGCTCTTCTTGTCCTCTTAGTGGAAGGTGGGTTTGCTTTTGAAGATTTTAAATTTTATTATTAAAGTGCCGTTTCGTTAAGACAATTTTAACGAGGAGTGGAGGAGTGATGAAGTAGTTGATATTACTTGATTTTTACTTCCACCCCTAGACCTAAACCCTAAACACCTACTAAGCAAACAACCTTCTTTATGGCTAATAACACCTACGATGCCATTGTCATTGGATCTGGAATTTCTGGTGGCTGGGCTGCCAAAGAACTCACCGAAAAAGGACTGAAAACCATTCTGCTGGAGCGGGGCAAAAACATAGAACACGTCAAAGACTACGTAAACGCCAACAAACACCCCTGGGAGTTGCCGCACCGCGGAGGGCGCACGCAGGAGATGATTGAGAATTATCCGGTGCTTAAGCGGGATTACGTGCTCAGTGAAGATACCCTGGATTATTGGGTAAATGAAAAGGAAAGTCCGTACATAGAGAGCAAGCGTTTTGACTGGTACCGTGGCTACCACGTAGGGGGCCGCTCGCTTATGTGGGGTCGCCAGAGTTACCGCCTCTCTGACCTTGATTTTGAGGCCAACGCCAAAGACGGCATCGCAGTGGACTGGCCCATCCGTTACAAAGACATAGCACCTTGGTACAGCTATGTGGAGAAGTTCGCGGGTATTAGCGGTTCCAAAGACAACATTCCGCATTTGCCAGATGGCGAGTTCATGCCGCCTATGGAGTTGAACTGCGTGGAGAAAGACGTGGCAGCCCGCCTCAAGTCGCATTACAACGGAAACCGCCACCTGATCATCGGCCGTACGGCCAACCTTACCTCTGCTCACCACAACCGTACCAACTGTCAGTACCGCAACAAATGTCGGCTGGGTTGTCCGTTTGGGGCGTACTTCAGTACCCAGTCGTCTACGCTGCCAGCGGCTATGGCAACCGGTAACTTAACGCTTCGGCCGTTCTCCATTGTCACTAAAATCCTGTATGACAAAGATACTAAGAAAGCCAAAGGGGTAGAAGTGCTGGATGCCGAAACCAACCAAACCTATGAGTACTTCGCCAAAGTGGTGTTCCTGAATGCTTCTACTTTGAACTCTACCTGGGTGTTGATGAACTCCGCTACGGATGTTTGGGAAGGTGGTCTGGGCAGCAGTAGCGGACAGTTGGGCCACAACCTCATGGACCACCACTTCCGGACCGGGGCCAAAGGCGATGTGGAGGGCTACGAAGACAAATACTATTATGGCCGTCGGCCGAACGGCATCTACATCCCGAGGTTCCGGAACCTAAACGGTGAACAGCGCGACTACATCCGGGGCTTCGGGTACCAGGGTAGTGCCAGCCGTACCGGTTGGGGCCGGGAAATTGCGGAAATGGGCATTGGCGCAGACTTGAAAGAGGCCATGACCGAGCCCGGTGCCTGGACCATGGGTATCAATGCCTTCGGGGAGACGTTGCCGTACCATGAGAACATGGTGAAGCTATCCAAAGAAAAGAAAGACAAATGGGGCCTTCCGGTGCTGGACATTTCCTGCGAGATTAAGGAAAACGAGCACAAAATGCGCATAGACATGGCCAATGACGCCAAAGAAATGCTGGAAATAGCCGGACTCAAGAACGTGGAAACCTATGACTCCGGTTACGCCATGGGGCAGGGAATCCACGAGATGGGCACCGCCCGCATGGGCCGCGATCCTAAATCATCGGTGCTGAACCAACACAACCAAGTGTGGGACGCGCCCAACGTGTACGTGACAGACGGCGCGGCCATGACCTCGGCGGGTTGCCAGAATCCATCGCTTACCTACATGGCCCTTACTGCCCGCGCCGTAGACCACGCCGTAAGTGAGTTGAAAAAAATGAACATCTGATATCCCTCTAGCTAACCCTCATGGCCGAAGAAGAAAAAAAAATCGCCCCGCAAGACAGCACCAGACGGCAGTTCCTAAAAACCGGAGCCCTGGCCGCCGCTGGCTTTATGATTGTGCCCCGCTATGTGCTGGGCGGCAAAGGCTACACCGCGCCCAGTGACCGACTACGGATAGCCGCCGTGGGCGTAGGCGGAAAAGGCGAAAGCGACATCAAAAGTTTTTATGACAGCGGCAAAGCCGATATCACGTTTCTCTGCGACGTAGATGATGCCCGCGCCGCTAACTCACGGCAACGGTTTCCCAAAGCCAAATACTACAAAGACTGGCGTGAGCTATTCGACAAGGAAGCCAAAAACTTTGACGCCGTCTCTGTTTCCACGCCGGACCATAACCACGCCGTGACCACTATGGCGGCCATGCAGTTGGGCAAGCACGTCTACGTGCAGAAACCGCTCACGCATGACATCTACGAGGCCCGCATGCTCACCGATGCCGCCAAACGCTACAAGGTAGTCACGCAAATGGGCAACCAGGGTGCCTCCGGCGATGGCGTACGTCAACTGCGCGAATGGTATGATTCAGGAGCCATAGGTAAGGTGCACACCATTTACAGTTGGACTAACCGGCCCGTTTGGCCCCAGGGAATTCAATGGCCCACTTCCAAAGCAGAAGTTCCCCAAGGCTTGGATTGGGACCTGTGGTTAGGTACGGCGCCTTACAAAGAGTACGTGAACAAACTGGTACCCTTTAACTGGCGCGGCTGGTGGGATTACGGCACTGGTGCCTTGGGCGACATGGGTTGCCATTTGATTGAAGCCCCGTTCCGGGTACTTGATTTGCAGTACGCCACCGATGTGCAAGCCAGCGTAGGCAGCGTGTATGTAGACGAGTTCAAGCGCGGTTATTTCCCAGAAAGCTGCCCCCCGTCCAGCCACGTGACCTTGACCTTCCCCAAAACCGACAAAACCAAAGGTCCGGTAACCCTGCACTGGATGGATGGCGGTATTCAGCCCGAGCGCCCCGAAGAACTTGGCCCTAATGAAGTATTCGGCGACGGCGGCAACGGCACGCTCTTCGTGGGGACAAAAGGTAAGATGATGTGCAGCACCTACGGGGCAGACCCGCGCCTGCTGCCTACTTCCCGCACCCATAAAGTGAAACCAAAACACCAACTAGCCAGAGTACCCGGCGGGGCCGACGGACATTATGCCCAATGGGTAGAAGCCTGCCTGGCCGGATACGGCAAAATGGAAGTCAGCTCTCCGTTTGAGATTGCTGGTCCACTCACTGAGGCCTTGCTCATGGCCAATCTCGCCATCAGAGGGATTGACGTGCGCAGGCCTAAAGCAGACGGGAACGGGTTTGATTATCCTGGCCGTGGCGTAAAGCTACTCTGGGATAACGACAACATGCGCGTCACCAACTTTGACGAGGTAAACCAGTTCGTGAAACGCGATTACCGCGCCGGATGGACGTTGGGTGTGTGATGGGTAGGGGTGTTGTTGTTAGATAAAGTAAGATTCTATAAGTTAAATCTCTAGTAAATGAAACACGCATTCACGACTTGCTTGCTTTTCATTATGGTAATGAGTGGCTATGGACAGCAAACCTCATTCGATTTAAACAGAATTAAATTCAATGGAGTAAGTTTTTTGGCGTCTAAGGAGATAGTCGTAAAAACTTTTGGCAAGCCCAAAGTTAATTACCCCGATTATGAATGTGGCGCTCATTCTAGAGAACAGCCCGGAAGCTCGTTTTACCAACTTCTCTACCAAGGGTTCAATTACATTGGACGTGACAAAGAGAAATTTCAACTAGAGGAAGTCAACTTTGATGTTAAAGGTAAAACCAAATTGAAATATGGCGATACAGACCTGAGTGGACTAACAACCAAGAATGATATGATAAAACTTTTCGGGAATGAGGCTAAAGAACAATTTGATAAAAAACCGGTGGATGAATTATTCTTTTTTTCCAGCCATAGAGATGATGGGGCAACGTTTTATTTCAAGAATGGAAAGCTCATTAAGTTTGAATATTGGTCTCCTTGTTGACATAGAAAAGCCTATTCCTAACTAGGCCTATATGGCAGTCTTGCCACCATATAGGCAACTCCAATAAAAATACAGAACAGAAGTTCAAAGAACCTTTTACACATGAATAGAAGAGAAGCGATTGCCGCTATTGGTTGGCTGATGGGCGGGACCATGATTGGGGCCGAATTCCTGGTATCCTGCACCAACAGCTCTCCCAAGGTCAACAAGCTATTTGACCAGGACCAGGTAGCGTTTTTAGATGAAGTAGGGGAGACCATTATCCCTACAACCAGCACGCCCGGCGCAAAAGCCGCCAAGATTGGCACCTTCATGGCCACCATGGTGCAGGACTGCTACACCCCAGAAGATCAGAAAGTGTTCCTGAAAGGCATCTCCCAACTGGATGATGCCAGCAAGAAGAAATTCAATAAGAAATTTCTGGAAGCAAGCGCCCAGGAACGCACCGCCCTCCTGAACCAACTAGACAAGGACCAAAAGAACCATCAGCAAAACAAGAAAGAGGAAGACCCTAACCATTACTTCAGAATGATGAAGGAACTGACGTTGCTGGGTTACTTCACCTCAGAAGTGGGGGCCACCCAAGCCCTGCGCTACCTTCCGGTGCCGGGCCGTTATGAGGGTTGTATGCCTTATAAAAAGGGAGACAAAGCCTGGGCTACCTAAGGGAAGCACTTCTAAAAGTAAACGCCGCCCTCAAATCCAATTATCCTGCTTTTGTGAGCTTTCCTGAAGTTTAAAAGTAGGGTGTAAGAGGGAAACTGATAGGATTGCCAGATAAAATCCCGTATTTAAGCTGATTTTCAGAAAATAGGTCTGAAACAAGTATTGGCTTCTGTGTTGGCAAACACTGAAACCAGTAGAACCGGAACAGAAAAATAAACCCATTTTGCTTTCTGTTGAATCTGAGGAAGTTTATCTGGGACCAGTTATCATTACCAAACCTAAATTAAATAGAATTACGCGTACCCACTATGAAAAAAGTTTTCCTTCTCTTAAGCTGCTGCGCTTTCATGGCAGCCTGTAACAGCAATTCTACCACCAATGAAGGTGCCGTGGAAAGTTCAAGTGCAGATTCTTCTTCGGCGGCCAATATGAGTGCCGCAACCCGTCAATCTGACGCAGACACCACCAGCCTGAACATAGGCACGGACCGCACGGCGGGCACCGGCGTGGCAGCGCACGCAGAAGGCGAAAAGTTGATAGCGCAGTCAGACTGTACCGGTTGCCATAGAATAGACCAGAAACTGGTAGGCCCGGCGTACCAGGCAGTGGCAGATAAATACGAGAACAACGAGAAAGACACCGACTACCTGGCCGGCAAAATCATCAAAGGCGGCAGCGGTGTTTGGGGACAGATTGCCATGACGCCGCATCCCAATCTGAGCGAAGACGAAGCCAAACAAATGGCGCAGTACATCTTGTCGCTTAAAAAATAAATAGCCTATGGCCCTCCGGAACATTTTTCCGCTACTGGCAATGGGTGCTTTTTGCGCCTGTATGTCTTCGCCCTCCAAAACAGTTATGGATAACAATCAATCAGCGGGCAGCGCTGCAGAGGCTAGCTTTCGTCTTTTATTTGATGGAAAGACCACCAAAGGCTGGCACACCTACGGGCAAGCCGAGGTGGGCAAAGCCTGGAAAGTAGACAATGGTACCCTGCACCTGGATGCTGCCAACAAGCAGAATTGGCAAAAGGGCGACGGCGGAGATCTGGTAACGGAGGAAAGCTTTGATAACTTCCACCTGAAACTGGACTGGAAAATAGCCGCCAACGGCAACAGCGGCATCATCTTGTTTGTGCAGGATGATGCCGCCAAATACCCTAACACCTGGAACACCGGCCCCGAGGTGCAGGTGCTGGACAATGAAGGCCACCCTGATGCCAAGATCCACAAGCACCGTGCCGGTGATTTGTATGACCTAATCGCCAGCAGCCCTGAAACGGTGAAGCCTGCCGGCGAGTGGAACCAGGTGGAAATCATCAGCAACAATGGTCGCCTGGAAATCATCCAGAACGGGAAGAAAGTGGTCACTACCACCCTGTGGGACGATAATTGGAGAAAGATGATAGCCGGAAGCAAGTTCAAAGACATGGCTGGTTTTGGGGCTTTCAAATCTGGTAAAATAGCCTTGCAGGACCACGGCGATGACGTGTGGTACCGCAACATCATGATCAAGCGGCTGTAGACGGAAACCTTGCCTCTTCGGCAGAGCCGAAGAAGGAAAGTACCAACTAAACATGCCCTAACCCTCTCGGTACACTTATGTCAGATAAAAATAGAAGAACTGCCATCAAAGGAATACTGGCTACTACTGCCGCCTTGACTGCCACCGGGTCTTTAGCCTGTTTTGCCCAAAATGAGCAGAAAACAGAAGCCGCTTACCCGTTAAAAGGAAACATCAACCACTCAGTATGCCGCTGGTGCTTCAATGATTTATCAGTGGAGGAACTGTGCGTGGCCGCGAAGGGAATGGGTCTGAAAGGCATTGATCTGGTTGGGCCTAAAGATTGGCCAACTCTTCAGAAACACGGGCTAATCTCAACCATGTGCAACGGCGCAGAGATCAGCCTCACCGAAGGGTTTAACCATCCGCAGTACCACGCCACGCTGGTCAAGAATTATTCAGACATGATTCCGTTGGTTTCCAAAGCCGGTTACACCAACCTGATTTGCTTCAGCGGGAACCGCAACGGCATGGATGATGAAACCGGATTGAAGAACTCGGTGGAAGGTCTCAAAAAACTGCTGCCGCTGGCCGAAAAGCACAAAGTAGTGCTGGTGATGGAACTCCTGAACAGCAAAGTGAACCATAAAGATTATATGTGCGACCGAACAGCCTGGGGGGCAGAACTGGCCAAACGTTTAGGCTCAGAGAACTTCAAACTGCTGTATGATATCTACCACATGCAGGTAGACGAAGGCAACGTGATCCAGACCATTAGAGACAATCACCAATACATTGCGCATTACCACACCGCCGGGGTGCCAGGTAGGCACGAGATTGATGACACGCAGGAACTCAATTACCCAGCCATCATGCGGGCCATTAAAGCCACCGGTTTCAAGGGCTTCGTGGCGCAGGAGTTCATTCCGCAGGCCAAAGACAAAGTAGCTTCCCTGAGAAAAGCCGTTCAGATCTGCGATGTCTGATTTGCTTTCTTTCAACTAACTCAAACAAACCGTTTATACCTACCTCTAAAACCAAATGAACAACAGAAGATCTTTTCTACAGAAGCTCGGTTTACTATCAGCGGGCGTGGCATTTGCGCCCTCGCTGCTTACTTCCTGCGATTCTTCCAATCAAAACACCGGCAATACCGCCTCCACCGCGGAGGGCACAGGTGCCAGCACGGCCAGCACTGGTAATGAAGATACCGGCATCAGTGACATTGGTATCCAGCTCTACACCCTGCGCGAGTTGCTGCCCACTGACGTGAAAGGCGTGATTGGGAAAGTGGCACAAGCGGGATACAATGATGTGGAAACATATGGCTATTCCGTAGACAAAGGTTACTGGGGCTTACAGCCCACCGCTTTCAAAGAACTGCTAACCGCCAACAATCTGCTCTCTACCAGCGGACACTATGAGTTTGGCCAGTACATGAAAGACGGCAACACCGACATTGTGAAACGCTACATTGAGGCCGGTAATATTGTAGGCCACGAATACATCACGGTGCCTTACCTGGGTGAAGAGCTGCGCAACAGCGCCGATGCCTACAAGAACATTGCGGAGAAGGTGAACAAAGCCGCCGAACTGTGCAAAGCCTCTGGTCTGAAACTGGCTTACCACAACCATGATTTCGAGTTTAAGCAATACGGCAACACCACTGGTTATGACATCTTGCTCAAAGAAACCGATCCGGCGTTGGTAAGCTTCGAGGCTGATTTGTTCTGGATGGAAAAGGCCGGCCATAAACCGGTTGACATGTTTAACCAACACAAAGGTCGCTTTGTGATGTGGCACGTGAAAGACATGGACAAAGCCAAGCCAGACCTGAACACTGAGGTAGGCAGCGGCACCATCGACTACAAAGCCATTTTCGCCCAAGCTAAGACCTCCGGCGTAGACCGCATCTTCGTAGAGCAGGAAAACTTCGCCACCGGCATGGACCCCTTCCAAAGCATTAAACAAAGCCGTGACTACGTGAAGAACACGTTGTTGGCGTAAGCTTTCCTTTACATCAATCGCACTCTAGTTCGGGCCTGTTTTCCCAAAAGCAGGCCCGAACTGCGTTTACAGGTTTCTAAAAATTCCCCAGCTATGTTTTGGCATAAGAGGTTAGTGGGGCCGCAGTCCTGGTTGTTGGTGATAACACCAACAACGGCGGAAACAGCGAGACACCAACGTCGGGTTCTTCCAGTACGTCCGCAGGACGATGAAGGCGTTGCAACGGAACAAACAGTAATGAAGTTCATCTGCGTCTTCCCCAGCGGAGGGCCGCCTGCGTAGCCCGAAGCGGAGGTAAGCGCAAGCAGAGGCGGATTTAACAGCAATACCGTAAGCTCCCTATGGAACAGAAGGCTTTTACCCGGTGGTACCCTCTGAAGCTCCGCCTGTCTGAGCGGCAGCGAGTTCGGAGCTTCTTGATTCTTTTGGTTACTTTTCTCATCAAGGAGAAAAGTGACAAACCTCCGCAAAGCGAGTGCTGAGTCCAGAGTTCTGAGTCATGAGGTAGGAAGTAATCAACTCGCCTGTTTCGCCAATCAGGAGATTGGCTGTCCACCAAGTGCGTAGAGGGCTGACGCTAACTCTACGCACAACAAAGCAAACATCTTGAAGCTCACGCCTCACTGATTTGCAAACTTCAGGTCGTGATGGGTCCAAGTCACAGACTTGAACCAGAAAAGGGGGGTGAAGAGCTAACATCCCGCCTCTCAAAGGAAGACCCCGCTTGGGTAGCTATTTTACATCCATTTTCTGCAAAACAGCCCCAAAGCACCTTTGCAACTGTCACACCATCTCCTATAAATTGAACTGTAAGTTCTTAGGCAAATCCTAAGACTTCAATAACTTATCAAAACAATCCTTATCTTCACAGTTCCCAAACTATCATTCTACTAACCCCTTTATTATGAAGCAGTTTTTTACCAGCAACCTTTCTGGCTGGAAGAAACCCGTGTTGCTGCTTTGCACCTTGGGTCTGTTCGTGGAGCCTTCGTTGGCTCAGAACGCACCCGTGCCGGCAAAGAAAGACAGCCCCAAAAAAGAAGAGAAGAAAGACCTGCCCTTAGAAGCAGGCCGCACCATTGACATCAACACCAAGGAAGGGTCTTGGCTCGCGTTGGATGTACATCCGGCCGGCGGACAAATCATCTTCAGCATGCTGGGTGATTTGTATTTGTTGCCGATGGCCGGTGGCAAGGCCGAGCAGCTGACCGAAGGCATGGCCCTGGACGTGCAGCCGCGTTTCAGCCCAGACGGAAAGTCTATTGTGTTCCTGTCAGACCGCGACGGAAATGACAACGTGTGGGTAATGGACCTGTTGACCAAGAAAACCCGTCAGATCAGCAAAAGCAAAAACGAGAACTTCCAGGCCGCAGAATGGACACCCGATGGTGAATACCTGGTGGTGTCGCAAGGTCGCCGGAATTTGAAACTGCACTTATACCACAAAGACAGCGGTAGCGGAACGCAGTTGATCAAAACGCCTGAGACTTTGAAAACCGTGGAGCCCGCCTTCGGCAAGGACCCACGCTATATCTGGTATTCGCGCCGCACTGGTGGTTGGAATTACAACGCGCAATTGCCGCAGTACCAATTGGCCACACTGGACCGCGAAACCGGTGAAACGGATACCAGAACCTCGCGCTACGGATCGGCGTTCTCGCCCACTTTGTCACCAGACGGCACCATGCTGGTCTACGGAACCCGCCACAACAACCAAACTGGTTTGATAGTGCAGAACCTGAAATCAGGGGATGAGAAGTGGTTGGCGTATCCGGTGCAGCGCGACGAGCAGGAATCAGTAGCGCCGCTGGGAGTGTTGCCGGCCATGTCGTTCACGCCAGATAGTAAAGAACTAGTGGCCTCTTACGGCGGTAAAATCTACCGTATTCCGGTAAATGGCGGCCAGGCCAAGGAGATTCCGTTTGAGGTGAATACTAAAATCGCGATCGGGCCTAAACTGGAGTTCAAATACCCGATTAGCGATGACAAAACCATGAAGGTAACGCAGATCCGCGATGCGGCAATGTCGCCGGATGGCAAGCGTCTGGCCTTCACCGCACTGGACAGATTGTACATCACGGATTACCCGAACGGCACTCCGAAACGCGTGACCACCAATGATTTCACTGAGGCGCAACCGGCCTGGTCGCCAGACGGCAAAGAGCTGGTGTTTGTGACCTGGCACGAGAAAACCGGCGGTGCTATCTACAAAGTAACAGCCAACGGCAAAGCGAAACCCGTGAAACTGAGCCAGGAGAACTCGGTGTTCCAGGAGCCGGTTTGGTCGCCCAAAGGCGATAAAATCGTGTTCATCAAAGGCGCTGCTCAAACCTATAGAGAATCAGCGGGGCCAAGTGCGTTTGACGCGCGGCAGACCATTAACTGGATCTCGTCTAAAGGCGGGCCCAGCACGTTTGTGACCAAAGCCAACCTGGGCGCTAACCCGCACTTCGTGCAAGGCGATGACCGCATTCACCTGTACAGCTCCTCAGACGGATTGATTTCCATCCGCTGGGATGGTACGGATAAGAAGCCGTTCGTGAAAGTGAAAGGAATCACCACCTTCGGCTCGTTCGCCGATATGCTGGAGGAGGAGATGAGCCACAACACGCACGTGAACGAGCGTGAGCCGCAAATGCAGGCTTCTACTGCTACTACGGTGATCAAAGCCCCTAAAGGTGACAAAGCCCTGGCCCTGATCAACAACGAGATCTACGTGGTGACCATCCCGTTTGTGGGCGGCGAAACCCCAACCATCTCGGTGGCTGATGTAGCTAGCTCTCAGTTTCCAAGCTGGAAATTAACGGACATTGGTGGTCAATTCCCGAGCTGGTCAGCCGATGGTAAGAGTGTGTACTGGTCTATCGGTAATGCCTTCTTCGCTTACAATTTAGACGCTGCTTTCGCGAAGAAGCGCGAAATGGAAGCCGCTGAGGAGCTGAAGAAAGACGCCAAGCCAAGCACTGAAGTTAAGAAAGACAGCACCGGCGCCAAAGAAGCCGTGAAGATTGAGGGCTACAAGCCGGTGGAAACCAGAATAGCCATCACGGTACCGCGTGACATCCCAACCGGAAACATCCTGTTGAAAGGTGCCCGCATCATTACCATGAACGGTGATGAAGTGATTGAAAACGGAGACATCCTCATCCAGGACAACCGCATCAAAGCTGTAGGTGCTTCTGGTACGTTAACTGTTCCGCAGAACGCTACCGTGATGGACGTGAAAGGCAAAACCATCACCCCAGGCTTCATAGACACCCACGCGCACATGTGGCCACGTTGGGGCGTACACTCCAACCAGGTATGGATCTACGCTGCAAACCTGGCCTACGGCGTGACTACCACCCGCGACCCGCAAACCGCTACTACCGACGTACTGACTTACTCAGACATGGTAGAAACCGGCAAAATGATCGGGCCACGGGTGTACTCTACAGGTCCGGGTGTGGGGTATTGGTCCTACAACCTTAAAAGCCTGGATCATGCCAAGAGCGTGCTGAAACAGTACTCAGACTACTACAACACCAAAACCATCAAAATGTACATGGTGGGGAACCGCCAGCACCGTCAGTGGATCATCATGGCCGCCAAAGAGCAAGGTCTGATGCCAACCACCGAAGGAGGTCTGGATTTCAAACTGAACCTGACGGAGATTCTGGACGGCTACCCAGGCCACGAGCATTCGTACCCCATCTATCCGCTGTACAAAGACGTGATTGATTTTGCTTCTAAGTCACAGATCGCTTACACGCCTACGCTGTTGGTAGCCTACGGTGGACCTTGGGCCGAGAACTACTACTATGCCACTGAGGATCTGGCCGGCGACAAAAAGCTGAACTACTTCACGCCTAAAGTAGAGCTGGACGAGAAATCGCGCCGCAGACCAGGTTGGTTCATGAAGGAAGAGCACATCTTTGACAAGCACGCGCAGTTTGTAAACAACCTGGTGAAAGATGGCGGTCTGGCCGGTGTTGGCTCCCACGGGCAGTTGCAAGGCTTGGGCTACCATTGGGAACTTTGGTCTATCCAATCTGGCGGCATGAAGAACCTAGATGCCTTGAAAGTAGCTACCATCCTCGGCGCGAAATCTTTAGGTTTGGACGGTGACTTAGGTTCTATCCAGAACGGCAAGCTGGCGGATCTGGTAATCATGGATCAGAACCCACTGGAGAACATCCGGAACACCAACACTATCAAATACGTGATGCGCAACGGTCGTCTCTATGATGCTAACACCTTGGATGAACTGGCCCCCACCAAGAAGAAAGCCCCAGACTTTGACTGGCACAGCGCCCTTCCACTGGGCGTGCCCGGTATTCAGGAATAATCTTTTCTGATGTTTTGAAAACGCCTCACCTGCTATGCAGGTGAGGCGTTTTTGTTTACAGCTTGTTTTCGGAAAATCTAGCCAGAAAGCATCGGCAATCTCTTTTGGGCTGTTTTGCGGAAAGCAGGCATGAAAACGGCACGGGCGTAGATACTTGTAGGAGCTGCGCACATTACGAGGTCTTTGGAGCTGTTTTGTAGAAAACAGGTTTAAAAAGTGTTAGCTCAACTGGCGCGAGACTCCAGTCTAGTGACATAGGATGAAGCGAGTCTCCAGACTCGCCGGGAACCACCAACAGAATAGTGCTTTCTTTATCGTCCTGAAACAGTCTTAGTGGCGAACTGTACTAGCGCTTCTTTTAAGCCATTCTAGTTCGCCCACAAGATCCTTTCAGGATGACAAAGGGATAAAGACAAAGACAAAGAGATAAAAGAGGGGAGAAGAAGATGTAGTTTCTGCCTTGTTTTGCCAAAACGGGCCTGAAACGCTATCGCTCCATCCTCTATTTTTCAGCGCAGGAAGGAGATAACTGATCGTCACAAAAAAGAAAAGGGAGGCTTCTAGTCAGAAGCCTCCCTTTTGGAACGGGTGGTGTGCTATTATTTAGAATGCAGGTGCACTTCCACTTTTCTGAAATCCGGGCCTTCGCTGCCCAAGACATCACTGGCGGTTTCTACCTTGAACTGGCGGTCTCCGTGGTACTGCTGAAGGTACTTTTTCAGGAACTCGGCCCGTTGGCGAGCTACCTTGCTTTTGACTTTGGCGGACCCTATGCTGTCAGAATACCCTTTCACCCACAGCGAGGCGTTGTCGGGTTGTTGCGTGAGGAAGGCGTCTAAGGCCGCGGTTTGGTCAGGAACCAAGAATACCTCGTTGAAGCCGTACCCTAACGTGATTTCGGTTGGCGCGGGTGCCGGAGCGGCTTGCACTACGGGCGCTGCTTCTACTACCGCAGGTGTCTCTTGCACGGGAGCAGGCTGGGTGAGGTAAGCGGTAGAAAGACCGTCTGGCGTGCGGGTGATCCACATCTCGGTGTTTCCTTTCCGTTTGTAGGCCGAGGTGAAGGCGTTTTCCTTGTTCACGCTGCTTCCTACTTTCAGGGGCTGGCCCGTTGGTTTGAAATCTTTGTCCAGGGGCATGGAATACACGTACGCCTGCTCACCAGATTTCTGCGAGTAGTACAGCGAATCATTCACCACGTAAGGCGAAAACTCCGCCTGGCGGGTGTTGAGGGGCGCACCTAGGTTGGCCGGTTTAGACCATTTGCCGTTTTCCCACTTGCTCAGGTACAGGTCTTCGTAGCCTTTGGTTTTGCGCAGATCTGCCGTAATCAGAAGCGTGTTCTGGTCTGGCGACAGGTAAGAGCCTAAGTTATAAGAATGGTTCTTGAGTTTAGGAAATGGTTTTTCGCCTGTTTTCTGGAAAGTAGCGCCATCCCACCGGTAGGTAACAATCTTCTCGTTTTTCCGGCCGGTTTTCTGATACACGTACACTTCATCGCCGGTGGCGTTAGAGCCAATGAGGGCGTTTACCGCGCCGGTGTTCAGGATGGGCTCTTTCTTGTAGGATGCCTGATCGCCGCGTTTTTCAGAGTAGAGGTACTGTCCGTCGTCGGTTTTTACGGCATAGATCATTAAATCCTCACCCACCAGAAAAACATCGGCCATCTGCTCGCGCGATTCTTTGATAGGAGATTGGGCGCGGGAAACTGCTGCGGTAGACAGAAGTAGGGCAATTGTGTAAAAGGTTCTTTTCATTTTTTTCTGAAAAATTCTGGTTACCACATGGTTACTTTTCTCCCCATTTTGGGGTATTTGGCCGGAAACAGGTTGTAGGTCACCATGAACTCACTTGTGTTTTTGCCAATGTATTGGGCATCGCCGGTAGGCATCTCGTGCACGTAGCCAACTCTAAACTGATTCAGGCGAACGCCCGCGTTTAGTGTGTAAGCCAGGTTGTGACGGTAGCCGCCGCCCGCCCAGAAGATGTTCTGGAACACGGCCTTGGCTTGTACCTCAGTGGTTTCTTTCTGCTTGCTGTCATAGCGGAAGATTCCGTTAGCCACCAGGCCTACTTGCTCAGATAACGCGGTGCGGTAACCTAACTGGGCCACGTGCTGGATGGTGTAGGTGCCGTCCATGAACTCGTCTCCCGAGGAGATTCCGCCTTTGGTGGCATCTTGCAGCGCGTACCCGGCATAGAAGTTCTCGCCAGTCAGCATCACGCCCAGGTTCACGTCCAGCTTGTTCACGCGGTTCTCGTTGCCCAGGTAATTGGCGAACTCCTGGTCATTGGCTTGGTCTATGACCAGCTTGTTGCCGTTCATGCGCTGGATGTCATAGGTTAGGGCCGCGCCCGCGCGAAGGCTGAGGCTTTCAGAAAGCCGGATGCGCGAACCGTAGCTCAGGTTTACCTGCGTCTCTACAAACGGACCGAACGAATCATGCAGCACAGACAGACCCCAGGCGTGCTTGGCACCGGCTTGGCGGCTGTATTCATCGGTTTCGCGGATTTTAAGTACATCGGTTTTTCTCCAAGCCGAGATATCTGCCTGGTCTAACTCCACGGAGGCGAAGAGGGTGCGCGGGGCATCTTCAAAGCCGGTCCACTGGTCGCGGTAAAAGGTCTTCACCATGGAGCCCTCATAGCCGGTCAGCGCCGGATTGAAGTACTGCTGGAACAGGGAGAAGTTAGCAATGTGTTTCCGGCTCTGGGCGGAAGCGCCCAGAGCAGAAAGCAGTAAACAAATGGATAAGGTCAACTTTTTCATTTTCGTTATTTCTTAAGGATAGTCACAGTACCTTTCTTCACATAGTTGATGTCTTTCACGTGGATGATGTACAGGTAAGGTCCTGCCAATACATCGCCGTGCTGGTTGCGTCCGTTCCAGCCTTGTTCAGGGTTGGTGGTGTGGAAAAGGCGAACTCCAGCTCGGTCAAATACTTGTACCTCCACGTTGTTGTAGAACTTCAGTTCTGGTACAGTCCAGGTGTCATTCACGCCATCGCCGTTAGGAGAGAAGGCATTCACTATCTTCAGGTCTACCGTGGCCACGTTGTAGCCTTCTTTGGTAAGGGTGAAGGTTTTCTCAAACGTGTTGTTGTAAGGGTCTACCGTTCTCACTCTGATAGAGAAGGACGTTTTACCAGACAGGCCTTTGTTTGATTTCAGGAACAGTTGGTTTCCGTCAATCTCGAACAGCACGTTGTCTGTGCTGCCTGCGCCCGTTACCAATTCATACAAGTGCTGGTTTTCTGGTTGGTTGTCAATAGGATCATCCACGTCTGTGGTGGTGAGGGTTCCTATGGCTTGGTCTGGTCCAATGCTAGGCTGGAAGGACGATTTGCTCAACGTGATGTTGGTTGGAGCCTGGTTAGGCATCACGCGCACTGTCCATTTTACGTCCACGTTGTTCACGTTAGACCGGTCGGCAGGCATGGTAAGCGTACCCGTGATTTCGTAGTCTCCGCTTTCCAGTCTGTTGTAGGTTCCTTGCTGCCAGGTTACCGGCACTTGCACGGCGTTTCCGTCTGTAAAGGTCACCGCTACGGTAGCAGGCTTGTTTACATTAGCGAACGTGGTTCTGATAGGAACTTCCAGCGTGGCTGGTCTTGCCGCAGAAACCGCGTTCGGTTTCACTGTCACAATTTGAGTGGCAGTAGCGGTATTACCAGAAGCATCGGTCACGGTCCAGGTAACGGTGGTGTTACCAGTTGGGAAAGTAGCAGGAGCATTGTTAGTAGCGGTAGCAACTGAGCAATTATCTGCCGTTACCGGGGTGCCCAACGTTACATTAGAAGCCGTTGTTTTTCCTGGGTCAACGGTTACCGTTACCGCTGCAGGAGCAGTAATAGTTGGGTTGATTTTGTCTTCAACGGTTACAGTAGCCGTGGCTGTAGATGCGTTTCCATGTGCGTCTGTTACGGTCAAGGTCACCGTGTTGGCGCCTACGTTAGAGCAGTCAAAGCTAGTTTTAGACAGAGCCAGGTTTGCAACACCGCAGTTATCCGTAGAGTTGTTGTCAATGTCCGCTGCCGCGATGGTCACGGTGCCTGCCGCGGTTAGTTGAACGGTGATGTTCTTCGCGATGGCTACCGGCGCAACTTTGTCTTCTACCGTTACGGTGGCAGTGGCCGTGTGGGTGTTGCCGCTGTTATCTGTTACCGTTAACGTAACTGTGTTGGCGCCCACATTGGCACACGTGAAGCTGGTCTTGTCAAGTGCAATGGTGGCGATGCCGCAGTTATCGGTAGAGTTGTTGTTCACTTGCTCTGCGGTGATAGTAGCATTTCCAGTTGCATCCAGTTGAACGGTGATGTTCTTCGCAATGGCTACCGGGGCTTGTTTATCTTCTACTGTAACATCAAAGCTAACCGCCTCTGTGTTGCCTGATGGGTCAGAGATTGAGACAGTAGCAGTGGTTTTGCCAGTAGGATACGATTTGGACAGGGTACGGGCAACGTATTGTCCCATTTCAGTTGGTGTTCCATAAAGAGCAAGATCATCCACGTAGAATAGTGTTGTCTCATCCATTGGATAGAAGTCTATACTTCCCAATTTTTTGATACCTGGCTCTCCCATTTCATTGTTAGAGAACTGCCAAGTTGTAACAACTACCCCGTTGATGGATATAGTTGCCTGGTCGGTATCTAAATTCACTGTTTGGGAAACTTCAAACCACTGGTTCTGAGGGTAGGAGAATTGAACGGAGTTGCCCACATATAGGTCACCGGTTCCGTCTGCGTTGAAGTGAACTTCTTGTGCCCACTCTAAGCCAGGTTCCTCTGCATGTTGTATGTTGTAGTAGCCTTTGCTGCCAGCCGGAATAAACATCTTGAACTTTATGGTCCAAATACCCGAAGTCTGGTCTCCCATAAAGAACAGTTGGTCTTCATTATGGCCTCCTTCTACTTTAAGACTCTTCTGGCCGCTGTTTGCCTGGGCAGAACTTACCTGGGAAGAGAGAGGACCATTGGGCCATGCTGCCCATACGTTGTTCTGGCCACTTATATTTCCCAGAGTAAAGTTCTCAAAGGTCTCAATGTAACCGACTGAACCAGAGTTGTCATTCAGTGTCAAAGCTGGAATAGTGAGCAATGCATCGCACCGGTCTGCATCTGTATTCACTGTTAGGTTGGTTGCCGTTATAGTAGGCTTCTCGGTGTCATTTACTGTTACGGTAAATGTCTTGGAATCGGCATTGCAGCTGTTAGTGGCTGTTGCGGTAACAGTTGTGGTGCCTACAGGGAAGAAGTAAGGAGACGCAACTGTTACACCATTGATTGTGTAGGTGATAGTTGGTGCTGGTGTACCAGTGGCAGTTGCCTCAAAGGAAACTGTAGCGCCTGCCTTGCCTGCTTCTGTTGATGCTGTAATGTTTTCAGGTGCCGTAATTGACGCTGCTCCGTTCACAGTTACCGTGGCAGAGCCAGTAAAAGAAGTGGCCTCACAGCGTGCATCAGAGACAGCCGTCAAGGAATAGGTTGTAGTTGCCGTTGGGTTCACTGAAACGGTGTAAGGGGAGGTCAGTATGCCGTTCACAGTAACTGGTGTGGTTCCATTTGTATAGGTAATGCTCCATGGAGCCGTGCCTGTTAAGGTGAAAGTAAGGGTAGTCGCTTGGCCTGCACACGTAGTATTGCCGCCGCTTAAAACGCCGGTTGGTCTTGTTAGTACTACACCGTCACAGTTGCGGTCAATACCATCACATAGATCGGTTGCACCTGGGTTGATGGTAGGGTCATTGTCATTGCAGTCTCCTCCACGCAGTACATAGCCTGTTGGAGGAGTTAAACCTGTTACGCTTACAGCAGAGTTACCGTACCCATCTCCATCAGAGTCTTGGTAATAGGTTGAAGTAAGAACTATGATCTTTACAGACCCATCACCGCTCCGTACTCCAGATTGAGTGGACCCATTTAGCACACCTCCTATATAAGAGGAGCCGCCGCCGCCATGCCCATTGCTTCCTCCAGAACCGCCGCCATACCAGCCGCCGCCGCCGGCACCAGAGTGATTAATGATTGCGTTTCCACCCAAACCAAGAGCACCGGGTGAGCCACCTCCCGGGCCAGCAATGCCTCCTGTGGTTTGCGTTCCTCCTCCCCCGCTATTTGCAGGAGAGTCACCAGGCCCTGTGCCACCGGTAAGTCCGCCGCCAGCACCTGCAATTCCACAGCCACCAGCCCATTCTGCTGCTCCGCCGCCGCCTGCTACTATAAGTCTATCAGTTAAACTTCCGGCACCTGCTCTAACATCAGAGGCACCTCCGCCAGTAGCGGTAGTATTGGCGTCAGAACCTCCGCGGCCTCCCCCGTTAAAGCCGCCGTTATTTCCGGCAGTACCCTTTCCCCCAACATAAACAGATAAGACCTGCCCTGGCGTGACAGATAACTCGCCGGCGGCATAACCGCCTAAACCACCCATATTGGGGCACCTTGGGGCATTATTTGCCGCCGTTCCGCCTTGGGCTCCCCAAGCCTCCACTTTTATGCGGGTAACACCAGCAGGAACAGTATAAGTCTGAACATTCCCTGTATAGGTAAATTCAGTTGTCTGTCCTTTGCTGGTGAAGGAAATTCCTAAAAGAAGGATGGGAACCATCCATCGCAAGAGCGATTTGGATTTCGCTCTTTCAAAAACTAATTTCTGCCACCGTAGTTTTGATGGCATTTCGTAAGAGTGTTTCATTATTAGAGTTGATTGTTTGCTCTTGAAATTACAGGCACTGATTTTTCTTGCAGAATGCCTACTGCAGGACTATCTCTCAGAGAGAGGCTTAGGTCCGTTGCCCATAAATTAGGTAGGGAGAATGCCATCACAGGTACCAGTAGAATTGAGTACTTGCCCTGATGGACGAAGCATGGGCCTTCTTAAGTAGGACTTGAAAAAGGCATGCCGTATACTTTCACTCTTTTGGGAAGAGTTAATAGTAAAGGTTTTCATAAAGGGTTGGGTAGTAAAGTTAGAGTATGGGTATAGTGCTTAGATTGAAATTACTGTTTTAAGATCTGTTGATAGGCTGTTCTCTTCTGTCTGGTCTGTTTCTTCTGCTATCTGTGCGTTATTGGGGTTGAGGTTATGTAGGTAATGGTAAATAATGAAGTTGCAAGCAATGGGTTGCTTAAGAATATATCTGTTTGTTTAAATTAAGATTTAACTCAATGCTTGGATTATTGCTAAATGATAGCATAAGCTGCCAAGATGAGGTTTACACTGTAAAGTTCCTTTGGGGGGAGAAGAACTATTAACAATGCAAATCTTATGTATAATTTTATAAATACAAAAAGTATAATAAAAATACTTTAAAAGTAACTATAACAACTATATTAAATTATAATAGTGCAAACTATATACATGAGTCTTAGTTGAGTATTGATTTGCTAAGTGCAAATTGTTGTCTTGGTTCGTTTTGCTAATAAGCTTGTTTGTATTTGTGAAATCAACTTTAATAAAATAGTTTGCTTTGGAAAATGATAAATATCATTTTAGGTGAGGCGTGTTTGTTGTATAAAAGGTAAATGTAAATTTTTTAATGCTGGGTTTGTAGTATCTGCTTAAGCATATATGTGGAGTAAGTCACTTATGACTGTCTTTGTTTACTCATTAGCTAACAGAGGAGGCTTTTATTTTATTAAACCCCAAGATGTTTCGGTTGCATGCTTGGTGATAAGTTTGCCAGCAAAAGGGCTTCGCTACTGAATGGCTTTTTCAACCTGTTTTCAGAAAAATGACCTGAAAACACGCTCCGCAGGGCAGGTGGGAGGTGTTGACAGAATGGAAATGATTTTAAATTTTCCCCTTTGCCATCTTGCCAATGTGCTTTGGACGAGCAGAGCGCCAGGTAAAACCTGGGGTGTGGCTAAGGAGTAAAGGCAGGTACATGTTGGTCCTATAACTTTAAATAGAAAAATGAAATTAGCAGGAAATACAGTATTGGTAACCGGAGGAGCCTCGGGGATTGGGCTAGCCATTGCCGAACGATTTTTACAGGCGGGTAGCACCGTCATTGTGTGTGGCAGGCGCGAAGATAAGTTGCAAGAGGCGCAGCAGAAGCATCCTGGGTTGCAAATCAGGGTTTGTGACGTGGCGCAAGAGGCAGAGCGGCTGGCGCTGGTAGAGTGGGCGACAAAAGAGTTTCCGGCGCTCAATGTGCTGGTGAACAATGCCGGCATTCAACGGCGGGTGAACCTGGTAGACGAGCAGGAACCTTGGAGCCAGACGCAGCAAGAAATAGCTATTAATCTGGAAGCCCCCATTCACTTGTGCAGTCTGTTTACGCCGCACTTCCGGCAGCAGCCCACGGCGGCTATCGTGAATGTGACCTCGGGACTGGCCTTTACGCCCGGGGTTTTCGCGCCGGTGTATTGCGCTACCAAAGCGGCCCTGCATTCCTTCACCATGTCTTTGCGGTATCTGCTTTCTAAAACCAGTGTAGAGGTGGTAGAGATAGTGCCGCCTGCGGTGAATACAGATTTAGGCGGAACGGGCTTGCACACCTTCGGGGCACCGTTAGATGAGTTTGCAGATTCGGTGATGAGCCGCATTGATAACGGTGAATTGGAGGTAGGTTTCGGGACTTCTGAGACCAGGAGGAAGGCTTCTAGGGAAGAGAATGATGCGGCCTTCCTGGAGATGAACTCCCGATGGTCATAAACTCTGTTTAGGACCTGTTTTCCGAAAAGCAGGTCCTAAACCATTTGTCAGTTGATTTTCTTTGCTGGTTGCCTGGGAAGCTCAAGAAGGAATTAAAGAGGTAAAGAACTGGTATTTAGCGTTTAATTTTTGTATCTTACTAGCAGGGCGAAGCCTTGTTATCTCTTGAGAATTAGAAAAGAGAGTTTTGCAGTAGGTGCTTTCCCATATCCTGTTTTTGTAATTCTTACTTCCTGAAAAATGAGATGGGCATATAGTGTGAAGCATAAAGCAAAAGCGGCGTTGCTGTTGGCGGTAGTGTTGGTATTGGTGCTGGCCAAAAATATGATGGACAGTAAAAACGTGACGAAACTAGGATCTTCTTTTGCCTCTGTCTATGAAGACCGTTTACTGGTGGAGAGTTATATCTATCAGCTTTCGGGGCATCTGTTCCAGAAGAAGATGATGGTAGACAACTCTTTCTTCTCTGACAACCACAGACTGCTTCCGGGGCAGTTGCAGGGAAATAATTCAGCCATTATGGGGCTGGTGGAAGAGTACGAGAAGACCGAGTTAACCGAAGACGAGGCTCGGTATTTTAGTGCTTTCAAGCAAAACCTGCAGGAGCTGAGAAAACTAGAAAATCAGTTTCTGCTGCAGCCAGCAGGGGGCGAGGAGCGGGAACGAGCCAAAATCCAGATGGATACCCAGTACAAAATGGCGGCGGTTCATCTAAATCAATTGTCCCATATACAGGTGGCGGAAGGTAAGCGCCTGAACGAGCAGTCAAAGCAAATTATGGCCGGTTCAGCCATTCTCACCCAGTTTGAACTAGTCTTGATTGTCGCCATCGGGGTTTTGATTCAAATGCTGGTTTTCGCCTCCAAGTCAAAGCTCTCCAAGTTTCCGCAAAACCCTATGTTGAACTAAGGAGTCCGCCTAGCGGATTACTTCTAAGTGCAGTGCTCTGAAGCCAAAAGAGTAATCATCGGTTTGCCGCAAGGTGAAAACCAGATTATTCTGGTATATTCACTTGCAACTGAGACTTAGGTCAGTTCCATTATGATGCTGCCTGAACAGACAAAAGGGCCACTGACTCATAAATTCTCCTAGAATAAATGTGCTATACGTTATGGGCTGCCCGGTAAGGTGGCTCGTTTCTTTACTACTTGAATTATGAAATATTCAATGCCAGTTGTGTTGGCGACTTCTTTGTTTTGCTTTGCTGCGTGTTCTAAAAGCACTGATAAGCCGGTAACCCAAACGACCCCAACACAGGAGACCGCGCTGCCGGTGGGTTCTTCCAGCGTAACAACTCCGCCTTCCGTGGTCAACCCATCTTCCGCATCCGGACAATCTGCGGCAACGGCTCAACCATCGGCAACTAGTACAACGCTGCCAGTTACGCAGCCAACGACGGCTGTAGGGCTGAACCCACCTCACGGCCAACCCGGCCACCGGTGCGATATTCAGGTAGGTGCGCCTTTGAATTCAACCCCAGGGGCCGCCGCTACGTCAAGTGCTACGCCTTTGCCACCCGCACCTGTTTTGCCGTCAGGGCCTCCCATCTCTACCGCAAAGGGCCTGAACCCTCCGCACGGACAACTTGGGCATGACTGTAGTATTCCGGTAGGTGCACCTTTGAAGAAATAGCATAAAAAAGCCCAGCTAGTAGCGGGGCTTTTTTATTTCTCATTGCAGAATTGGTTCAAATGAGGGCTTGGTAGAAGGGCGTTTTACCTCCTCTTTTTCTTACCTGCCTTAGAAACGGCCTTGGTGTACTTGGCAATCAACGGCATGGAAGTGTCTGTGTCATACACCCCATACAGGCCCTGCTCTTCCTGCGGAGGGTCGCCCATGAGTTCGTCACCGGGTTGCCAGAAGTGACGGGTAGGGTGAGGGCGGGCGGTTCCGTTGAAGGCCCAGAAATTGGCTCCCGCTAAGGCATCTTTCTCTTTCGCGCTGGTCAAGACCCGCTCAAAGGCGTTTTGGTAATACCTGTCCCGGAACGTGGTTTTGGCCGAAGGACTGAACTCATTATTGTCCCGCTGCAGACCGAATTCCTCCATTACAATAGGTTTGTTCTGTTCCCGCGCAAACGCGATGTGGCGTTCCATGTATTGGTTTGTCTTCACGATGGCAGAATCCAGCGTACCGGCAATGTTTTTACTGTCCAGCCAGCCCCAGTTTCTAGGCCAAATGTGCATGGTGAAGTAGTCAATGTTGGAATCCGTGTGCACTTGTTTGAACACGTCCATGGAGCCTTCAGAACCGTGTGAGCCCTCGGAGCCGGTAGACAGCAGGTGATTTTTGTCCAGAGACTTGATCAACGCCGCGGTGTTTTTGATCCATTTATCATACGCCGGAACGTTGGCCATGGAGAAGGCGCGCGGCTCATTCGCGATTTGCCAAGCCATGATGGTTGGGTCCTCGGTGTACTTCCGGTTTGTGAACTGATTGGTGCGGCTCAGCATAAATTTCACGTGATCAGCGAACTGCTGCTTACAGGGTCCGCACTGGTGAAACTGCCCGGAGTACTTCATGAAACTCGCCCAGTCATTGTTGTTGGCCAGTGCGTAAGGAATAGGCACGTTGGTGCTCCAGTTCACATATTGGCTGAAGCCACCCGACCATTCCCAGGCGTTGTTCAGGTAAAGCACCGCTTTCATGTCACGCTTGGCCATTTCGGCTAACAGGAAGTCCAAACCAGCTAGCAGCGTGTCATTGTACACGCCCGGCGACATCTGCAATCCCGGCGACACACGGTAGGGTTGGTTGTTGGGCCCTTCGGCGCCGGCCAAAATGCGCAGGTTGGTGATGCCAGCTTTTTTAAGGATATTCAGTTCTTTGGTGAGCCGGGCACGGTTGCCGCCTTGCCCGGTAGATGCCAACAGGCTACCGTACCAGTAATTGGTACCCACGTAATAGTAAGGCTTGCCGCTGAGGGTGAATAGGTGGCCGTCGGTCTTCACAAAGTCGGCGGACTCCTGGGCGTGAACCTGAGTTAAAGCCGCGCATAGGAATGCGAGTAGGAGAACTATTCTTTTCATTTACTTTTCAATTAAATAAGGCTCATCTATAGGGGCGAACCTAGCCTGAAGAAAAAGTCAAACTTTCATTCTGTCATCCTGAAAGGACCTTGTGGCGAACGGCAGTGGCGGAAAAAGAAAGGAATTCTAGTACGCCCACAAGGTTCTTTCAGGATGACAAAGAGGGGTGGGGAGAGAAGGGATCTTAAAGATTATTCTGAAGTCCTTTTTACAGCCATTTTCCAAAAAGCAGCTGAAAAACAAACTACAAGCTCGTTATTTCCGAGGCCACGTATCAGTTCTGAAGCTGGAGGCGGGAAGGCCTGCCTTGTTGAAAAGATTCGGGTTGGCGGTGTTGCTCCAGCCCATGCGTACGGCTACCGGGTTCTTCACGCTTTTGGCGCTTACTACCACGGTTTTGCCGTCTATTTTAGCGGTAGCGGGCATAAACTTCTGGTCTTCTCCGGCAATCTCAAACTGGGTAAGTTCCTTGCCTTTCATCACCAAGCCTTGGTCAGCGTGGTCAAAATACAGGCGGATCTTGTTTCCTTCTTTCTTCATCTCGCGGTAAATGGGACCAGAGAAAGGCACCTCGTGTTTGCCATATGTTTTGTTCATAGCCAGGGCAGCCAGGCGCTTGCCCACGTCCAGCTTGTTTCTGGGGTGGATGTCCTCTACGTTGCCCACGTCACTGATTACGGCCATGCCGGTATTGGGAACGCTGAGGGTTTTCACTTGGGCTTCGGCTAAGCGCGGCCATTCTTCGGCCCCACCGTATTTGTAAGGCGCAATCTGCACGTAGTAGAACGGGAATTCATTTTTCCAAGCGGTGCGCCAGTCTTGAATGAGAGCGGGTAGCATCTGAGCGTAAACGTCTGGGGCATCTACGTTAGATTCGCCTTGGTACCAAAGGGCTCCGGCCAGGCGGAAGGGGATGAGCGGCGCAATCATGGCGTTGTAGGCTTTGGCTGGCTGTACCGGGCCGTATTCTACCTCTTTGCGTTTCGCGGCAGATTCGGCTAAAACTGGGTTGGCAGCAATGGCTGGGGCGCTAAACCAAATCTCAATGGGCGTGCCGCCCCAGCTGCTATTGATCAATCCTACGGGTACCTTCAGGTTCTGGTGAATCTCCCTTCCGAAGAAATAACCTACCGAGCTGAAGTGTTTCATGGTTTCCGGTGTACAAACCACCCATTGGCCTTGTAGGTCTACTTGCGGGGCATCGGCGGAGCGCTTGCCCACTTGGAAAAAGCGGATGGACGGGTAATTGGCTTCTTTGACGTGTTGCTCGGCGTTGTCAATGCCGGCGTTGGCGTTCCAGTCCATGTTAGATTGACCCGAGCATAACCAGACTTCGCCCAACAGCACATCTTCCAGCACGATGGTGTTGTAGCCTTTCACCGTTACCGTTTGTGGACTTCCAGCTGCAGAGGTTTGAAGCTTTACTTCCCACTTAGCCAGATTGTTCACCTTGGTTTTGACGGGTTTGTTGTCCCAACTTCCGGTTACCGTGACTTCCTCGCCGGTATTGCCCCACCCCCAGATGGTCACTTCAGCGTTACGCTGCAAAACCATGTGGTTCCCGATGATGGCAGGCAAAGAAACGGCTCCCGCCGAGGTTGTGGCACCGGTGAGGAGCATGCCTAAAAAGAGTTTTCCTAGTGATTTCAATTTCATCTTGCCTAAGCTATTGCGTGTTTTCTTAAGGTAAGCAGAAGCTTTGAAAAAACGGTGGTTAGCGTTAGCTCCTGCTGTAAATGCATCTAAGGCCTGTTTTCTGCAAAACAGGCCTTAAACGGAGTAAGATTAACTATTCGGATAGCACTAACAAAACCACGTCATGGGCCGGTACAGTCGTTTCAAAGTCTTTTTTGGTTGTTCCCTGATTTTTCTTCGTCCACACATTCCGGATTTTGTAGGTGGTTTTACCGCCGTCCAGTTCTCTTTTGGCTACGTCATCGGTGATGACATTCTTCTTCCAGTCAAAATCTACCTTCTGCGGGTTCTTGGCCCGATTGAGAAAAGCCACGGCCCACTTACCGCCGTCCAGCGGTTTTACCCAGGTTTCCAGGCTGTCTTTGACTGTATATCTCAAACCCTGTACGCCCAGTTTGTCCTGGTTGATGGCCACTACTTCCTTATCAGTGAGGATAGCTATGGTTTCTTTGCTCATCTTGCGTAAGTCGTTTCCAGCGATGAGTGGGGCAGCAATCATACTCCACATAGTGAAGTGAGCACGATCTTCATTCACCGCCATGCCGTTGCCAACTTCCAGCATATCTGGGTCATTCCAGTGGCCCGGACCGGCGTACTGACGCAAACCGTCCTGCTTGTCGAGAATCTGCATCACGCCAAAAGATTTCCAGGTGCCGTGGTCTTCCACGCAGTCAAAGCAGTTGTAGATGTCGCCGGTAGTTCGCCACAGGTGACCAACAGCCGGACCCCAATCCCAGGGCTTGTCGGTGCCCCATTCGCAGATGCTGAGCACCATGGGGCGTCCCGCTTTGCGTAACGCAGCAGTGATGGTTTTGTAGGCACCTTCGGCTTTCAGGCCTTCGGTGTTGCACCAGTCATATTTCAGATAATCGATGCCCCATTGGGCGTACATCTGCGCATCCTGAAACTCATACCCGCGGCTACCGGGGCGGCCGCCGCAGGTCTGGGAACCGGCATCAGAATAGATCCCCAGCTTCAAGCCTTTGGAATGCACGTAATCTGCCAGGGCTTTCATGCCCGATGGGAAACGTTTAGGATCAGCGTGGATGAAGCCCAGGCTGTCGCGGTCGCCGTGCCAGCAGTCATCAATGTTGATGTACTCGTAGCCGGCGGCTTTCATGCCCGAACTCACCATGGCATCGGCGGTTTCCCTGATGAGTCTCTCGTCTACGTTACAGGCGAATTTGTTCCAGCTGTTCCAGCCCATGGGCGGGGTCATGGCTAAGCCTTCAAACTTCTTGTAGTTCTGCGTGTAGTTGTTTCCCTGGCTTAAGGCCGTAAAGGAGAGGGTGAGGGCTGCTAAAGAGAGCAATAGTTTTTTCATGTTTGTTTGATGAGTTAGGTCAGGGGAAGTAAGGGAATCTGATGTTTTGTTTAGTTGTAAGCACAAGGACAAGAAGAACGATGCCCTATTTCTTTGTCATCCTGAAAGGATCTTGGTTGCGAACGATAATGGCGGTTCAAAAGAGACTTTCTAGTTCGCCCAAAAGATACTTTCAGGATGACAAAATGTATGGTTTGCTTCAGCGAGAAAACAGATGGCGTTTCTGAGTTCTTTTGCGAAAAACAAGCTGTAAACCTTGCCGAAGCAGTTTAGCTATGGCTTAGTTCTTTCTTGCATCTGTGAATAATTTCCAGGCAGGCCCTTGCATTGTGGTAAGGGCATTTCCAGAAACCTACTTTGTCTTCCTTTGACATAAGCGTGTAGTCATCGTTCACGCCCCAGTGCCATTCGCCGCCGGTCAAATCCAGGAAGTAGGTTTGGGCGAATTTCCAGGAGTTCAGAGACCGTTGCAGAAAGTCCTGGGAGCCGGTCAGCTCATAGGCGTTGAAGAAGCCCACCATCGCCTCGGCGCTCACCCACCACTCGCGGTGTTTGTCATAGTGGTTCTCGTCCAAGTTGAGCTCATGGTACAGGCTGCCGTCTGGGAGCAGGGCTTCCGCGGTAGCGTTTGCCATGGTGAGGGCCACTTCCTTTACTTCGGATAAAAGTGCCTGGTCACCCAGCACCTCGGCGGCTTCCTGCAACAGCCAGGAGGCCTCAATGTCATGGCCATAGGAAACCAGGTTGGCCGAAGAAGTCCAGTCACGGGAGAAGAATAGCTTCATGTGGCCGGTGGAAGTATCTACTATCTTTTGCAGAAACACCTCAATTAAACCTCTAAGCTGATTTGCCAGCTGCTGGTCTGGCCAGGCGCGGTACAGGTTGGCGTAGGCTTCCAGAATATGCAGGTGCGTATTCATGGTCTTGGGGTCGTTGCGGTCTTTTTCGCTCAGGCGCAGGTCCTCCAGCAGTTTGCCCGTCTGGCTGAAAGCCTCCAGATAGCCACCGTGCTCCGGATCGAAGCTGTTTTTCTCAATCCACCTGAAAAGCTCCTGGCTTACCTCTAACGCTTTGGGGTTTTGGGTAGCCAGGTAATACTCGCTCATGCCGTAGATGGTGAACGCCAACGCGTAAATCTGCTTGCGCGTGTTCAGGGGCTGGCCCTTGGCGTCCACCATCCAGTAAATACCGCCGTGAGCGGTATCCAGGAAGGAGTTGGTTAAGTAATGGAAGGCTCTGGTGGCAATGGTCAGGTATTCTTCTTTTCTGGTGTGCCGGTACGCCGCGGAGAACGTCCAGAGGATGCGGGCATTCAAGATGCTGCCTTTGGGAGCCTCGGGGTTGACGGTTCCGGTGTTGTCCATCTGCCCCACGAAACCGCCGTTCCGGTGGTCAAGGGTGCGCTCCATCCAGAAAGCCAATATTCTTTCCAGTTCGGTTTCCATCTCCTGCTGGTAGACCGAAAGCTGGGGTGCCAAAGCCGTATTGGAAGCGGAAATCATGAAGGAACGCTGTTTAACTCAGGGGCTACTGCCTGCTTTTTGCTTTGGATGTACGCCTGATTTTTGTCTATCAGCAGATTGATCTGCTCCACGGAGGCGGCGGAACGGAGCCCGTCGGCCGGGGTGTTCAACACGTAATCCAGAAGCTGGTTCACAGTGGAAGTGGCCACATGCATTCTGGTGTCTGAGGAAGCGTAGTAGATGAACACGGTGCCGTCCTCGTCCAAAATCCAGCCGTTGGCGAACACTACGTTAGAAACGTCCCCAACCCGCTCTTCGCCTTCAGGGGCAATGAAGTACCCGCCGGGCTTGGCGATCACCTTGGACGGGTCTTGCAGGTCGGTCAAGAATAAGTAGAGCACGTAGCGCAGGCCGGCGGCAGTGTTCCGTACGCCGTGCGCCATGTGCAGCCAGCCTTTCTCGGTTTTGATAGGGGCGGGGCCCTGGCCGTTCTTTACCTCGTATACTGTGTGGTAGGCCTTAGGGTCTACAATGAGTTCCTCGGCTACCACGGCGTTCTCCATGGAATCTGTTAAACCCCAACCAATGCCGCCGCGGCTTCCCGCCTCAATAAAGCTATCCTGCGGACGGGTGTACAGGGCGTATTTGCCATTGATAAACTCGGGGTGCAGAACCACATTGCGCTGCTGCGGGGAGGTGGTCTTCAGGTCTGGCAATCTTTCCCAGGTTTTCAGGTCGTGGGTACGGGCGATGCCGCATTGGGCGTTGGCTGAAGATTGGTCGCCTTCGGGGGCAGTTGGGTCTTTGCGCTCGGTACAGAACAGGCCGTAAATCCAGCCGTCTTCGTGCTGTATCACGCGCATGTCATACACGTTGATGTCTGGGTCTTCCGTCTCTGGAAGGGTGATAGGCCGCTCCCAGAACTGGAAGTTGTCAATGCCGTTCGGGCTCTCCGCTACCGCGAAGAACGATTTGCGGTCATTTCCCTCCACCCGCACCACCAGCAGGTATTTACCGTTCAGCTTAATGGCGCCAGCATTAAAGGCCGCGTTCACGCCGATGCGCTCCATGAAGTACGGGTTGGTTTCCGGGTTCAGGTCGTAGCGCCAAGCGATGGGGGCGTGCTGGTTAGTTAAAACCGGGAATTTATATTTGTCATAGATGCCGTTGCCAAGGGGCTGCTTCTCGTTCTTTCTGGTGATTAGGGCAGAATGAAACTGCTCAAGTTCTTGCTGTCTTTTCTGGAAGATATTTTCCATGATGGTAATGGTAAAGGGTTGAACGTGCGGCGAGCGTTGGGCCGCGGATTACTTATGTATGAGAAACTAATTTTCTTTTTAGAGAAGAGGCCACGCTGTCGCCGTCATGGTCCAGCCGGTCCCACCAGGTTTTCTTGAGGATAACCCCCACTACCAGAATGACACCCAGTACCACCATGAGTTCGGTGAACATGCTTAAGACAAGATAGATAGGCAAAAGGGTGAGCGCCATCTGGCCAACCACACCAATGAGCACGTTGAACACGTCTAGCCAGAAATTCTTGTTTCCCACAAAGGATGGGTCTTCGGCTTTCACCTGCTCGGCTACCGGTTCCCAGAAGCCCCACGGACGCACGTTGCGGTAGAAGCTTTTCAGGGTCTCCATGTCGGTAGGCGGAGCCAGGTAGGTACCCACAATGCTACCCACCAAAGAGATAAGCAACAGATACGGGAAGTAGTACAGATCCAGGCCTTCGGTGAAGTAAGGGAAAACCAAGGCTGGGATAATACCTGCCAGCATGCCCCAGAAGAAACCGCTGCCGTTGAAGCGCCACCAGTACCACTTGAGCACGTTGGCCGAGATGTAGCCTCCGTACAGACCGGCCACGATCCACTGCAGCAGGCTATTCACGTCTTTGGCGAACAAGCCCAGCACCATACTCACCAACACCACGACAACACCTGTGAGATAGTTGATGCTGTTTACGGTTGTGTTGCTGGCTTTTGGGTTCACATATCGCAGGTAAACGTCATTCACCAGATACGCCTGCGCCGCGTTCAGCGTGCCCGCGAAGGTTCCAATGAAGGCTGCCAACAAACCAGCCAAGATTAGGCCCATCAAACCGCTCGGAGCAAAGTTCTGGATAGCGGCGGGCAGTATGCGCTCAAAGTCAATCCCCTTCGCAGATTCCAGGTTAAGTTGGTCGTAATTTAGGATGGCCAATACGGTGAACCCGATGATCATCAAGTAGCGCGTAGGAATCAACACCACCGACACGAAACCGCTCATTTTTGCAGCATCCTGCGGAGACTTAGCCGAAAGCACTTTCTGCATGTCATAGCTAGGCGTAGGTCCGGCTAAACTGGCTAACACGCCTTTGAAAACCATCAACATGAAGAAGATGCCAAACAAAGAGTAACCATCTGCCTGAATCTTAGCATTCACCTCGTCAATAATGCCGGTCCAGTTCAGGTCATCCAGCGTAGCACCAAAGAAGGGCGTTCTCCAGCCTTCCGGTACGTTTAGTTGGGCAACCTCCAGGTTGTTCATGGCCAGAACCGCGATGGCCACCGCCGCGGCGGTCATGATTAAATATTGCAGCACATCGGCCCACACAATGCTGGCCATACCGCCCAGAATAGAGTAAAATACCGCGAAGAAGGTGAAGAGCATACCGTAGAAATGAGGCACGTACTCCGCCGGGATGGTGAATGGCAGGTACGGCTGCACTACAGACCACGGCACAAAAATCTCCACGAACTTACCCAAGCCAATGAAACCATACGCCAGGAAGCCCATGCAGCTGAGCAAGGCAAATACCACCACAATGGCGTGTGATTTGTTTGAGTCTTTGCCGCGCCCGAAGCGGGTGAGCATCCACTCGGCCCCAGTCGTCACATTGGAGCGGCGCAGCCAGGCGGCCAGGAACATCATCAGGAAGATTTGGTTGAAGGACGGCCACAGCCACGGAATCCAGATGCTTTTGAGGCCGTAGACAAAGCCCAGCATCACCATCCACATGGTGCCTGAGATGTCAAACATGCCCGAGGCGTTGGAAAGGCCTAGCGCGTACCAGGGCAGCGTGTTGCCACCCAGCAGATAAGCTTCTTTATTGGCCTTGGCTCTCTTCTGCAAAATCAACCCGATGGCCGCTACCGAAACCAGGTAAAGGAGGATGATGCCGACGTCAAGTGCTGTTAACTTCATGAGGTGTGTTTGATGTTAGTTGGATGTAATGAGGTGACCGTGCCTTCTTTTTATTTAGCAGCCTGTTTGTCTTGCTGAACCGGTGCGTACAGGTTCTCTTGCTTCACCTTGTTGATAAAGAATACCTTGGGGTTTTGGTAAAAGACCTTGAAATCATCGGCCGATTTCTGGCCGGGGTAAGGGGCGTAAAAATGGTCTGTTCTGGCGTTGCGCCATACCATGACATAGGACAGACCGGCGTCTTTCACAATTGGGGCGAGCACGTTCGTCCACCAGTCGGCCACGGGTAAGGTTTCCAGGCCCGTCTCACTAAGAGTCCAGACCTTGTTTTTGTCCTGCCCAATCTGGCGGAGGGTTTCTACCATCTGGCGGGTTTCTTTGACGAAGTTCTGGTTGGATTGGGCAAGCTGCGTTTGGTCTGCGTTGGCAGGAGGGCGATGATAGATGTCAAAGCCCACAATGTCAACGTAGTTATCGCCAGGGTAACGCTCCAGGTAATCCTCGCGGGAGGTGAACCGATCGGTGGAGTAGGCGAACAGCAGGTTGTTGGCTTTCTTCTTGCGCAGATAATCTACGGTGAAGCGCCACATCTGCTTGTATTCTTCTGGCGAGCAATGCTTGCGGCCCCACCAGAACCAACTGCCGGTGTGCTCATGCAAGGGCCGGAACACCACCGGGATCAACTCGCCGTTAGGTCCTTTCAGGCTTTTCATGAAACCAGCTAGGCCATCTAACCAGGACTTGTAGCGTTTCATGGCTTTCTTGTCTTTGAAGAGATGCTGAATGGTAGAGTCTGCCGCGTCCCAGCTGGTTTTAGAGGGATCAACCGGGTTGTTCAGGTGCCAGCTAAAGGTGTTTAGGCCGCCTTTGGCGTATACTTCCTGCGCATATTCCTTCATTTTCTGGAACGGAACGCTGTCCAGGTTCATGGGTTTGTTTAGTTCCAGGTAGCCTAGTTCCCAACCCACTACCGCCGGGTACTCGCCCACCACTTCCTTCACGTCCGATCGGCCGGGCTCATATTTCCAATCCACCCCATACGCCAAAGCATCCTGGTGGCCGAACATGATGCCCTTCTGCGAGAGGCGTTTCAAGTTGGCATACAGGTTTCTGGTTTCCTGGGTAGCTTTCTTGTTGATGGGTAGCAAAGCTTGGCCAAAGGAGGAAAGTTGGGTAAATGCCAGTAGGAGTGTTGCCACTAAGGTTCTAGTCATAGGTTCTGCTGGGTAAGTGATCTAAAACTAAGGTCAGAAATAGTTGTAATCACCTGGTTAAAAAGGATGAATGGGTGTGAACCTGTCCTGTTTTGCGGTGCTTTCCTGAAAAGTAGGGGCGAAGAGAAAAAGCTTTTTACCTCTAGTTTTCTGATACTTCTCAATTGAGCGGACAAGGTGTTTCCCTACACTACAAAACTATGTAGTTTTTAGACCGGTGTGTAATACTATTTTATCGTTTATTTGATGGAATCTGGCTATAAGCTTCCTGATCTATAGAGCCATCTCTTTTCTTTGAGCCAGCAACCTTTATTCAAATAGAATAAGAAACCTGTTTTTATAAGATTGTTTTTTGTTGATTTTCTAAAAACTTACTCTAAAACTAAGTTTATTTCAATAGGTGTAAGCTGAAAGCACAACATGCTTGAAAGGCTTAAAAAAGCTGGTTTCTTTTAAAATGATCGTTTTTAGCTTGAATTATGAGCGCAGGATTGGGTGAGCGACTGGTATTTTTTTAACCAACCTTTGATAAGCTAAAGCTAATTTGTGTAACTTGACACTATAATTCTACTGCTATGAGTGCCATTTACCGTGAAATAACCCCCTTAACTCAAAATGATTGCTTTACCTTGTTCTCTCGGGTAAAGGAGGAATTCAACTTTCCGCTCCATTATCATGAAGACTTTGAGTTGAATTTCATTTACAATGCCGCTGGTGCCAAACGGGTGGTGGGAGACCACGTGGAGATTATTGATGATTTTGAGCTGGTGCTGGTGGGCAGCAACCTGCCCCATGGTTGGTTTACGCACCAATGCAAAAGCAAAGAGATTGTGGAAATCACCATCCAGTTCCACAAAGATCTTTTAGACGAGAAATTCTTGCGCCGGAACCAGTTGAGTTTCATCAGAGCCCTGTTAGAACGGGCCAGTAAAGGCATTTCTTTTTCCCGCGAGATTAAGGAAGCTTTCCGGCCTCGCCTGGAGCAGCTGACCCAGAAGGGCGGTTTTGACTCGGTGTTGGAGCTGATCTCCATTCTGCATGACCTGTCCATTTCCCGCAACATGCGGACTCTTTCCAACAGCACCTTCACTTCAGACCAATTCAACTATTATTCCAGAAGAATTGAGAAGGCTTTTGAATACATGCAGGCCTACTATGACAAAGAGGTTTCCTTAGCCGATGTCGCTAAAGTGGTCAACATGCCCGAGGTTTCTTTCAGCCGCTTTATCAAAAAACGAACCGGAAAGACCTTCATAGAAAGCTTAAACGAGATCAGGTTGGGCCATGCCTCGCGCATGCTCATTGACACCACCGAAACCATCTCAGAGGTCTCCTTTAAATGTGGCTTCAACAACCTGTCTTACTTCAACCGCATTTTCCGGCGCAAGAACGGATGTACGCCCAAGGAGTTTCGGCAAAACTACTCTGGTTCAAGGGTGTTTATTTAATAAGAAACCACTAATCCTTTTCAAGGCTGTTTTTCTTAAATCAGGCCTTAAACACACCGGGAGACATTTATATTGAAAAACAGAAATCCCCGCGTAACGGAATGTGCGCGGGGATTTCTGATGAAAAGCTGGGTTGAACAACCAGATCAAGGCTGGGCTTTCTCTTGGTTTGCTTTCTCCAGCAGTTGTTGCCTTACCAATTGCCCCGAAGTGCTGAGGTTGGCTTCGTTCCAGGGGGCTGTAACGCTGGTGCCGGGTTTCAGTGCTGAGGCTGCTTCGTCTTTGTCTGCCACTGACCAGTTGCACCAGGAGATTTGGTATTGATCCAGGAAAGCCCACCAGGCTTTGGATTCTTCCTCGTCCACTTTCCCGTTTCCGTCGGCGGCGCAGGTGCCAAACTCGGTCACAAAAAGCGGGGCTCCTTTGTTAATGGCTTTGGTGGCGATGTCGCGCAGCTCCTGTTTGTGGGTGGCGGCGTAATAGTGGAGGGTATAGGCAATATTTTTGGCCTTGATGGGGTTCTCGGCTGCCTCGTCTACCCGTTGTGACCACATTCTGGTACCGCACACAATGATATTATCTGGGTCATGCTTCCTGATTTCCTGGATAACAGCCTCGTGGTACGGCTTTATCTCCGTGGCCCAATCAGTGTTTTGCAGGGGCTCGTTGTAGGGTTCGTAGATCACGTTCGGGTAGTCGCCGAAACGCTGGGCCATCTCCCCGAAAAAAGCCTTGGCTTCAGCGGTGTGCTTGTGCGCCTCGTGGTCGTGCCAGTCAATGATCACGTAAATACCTTCCTTGATGGCGGCTTCCACCACCGTGATCACCTTCTGCTTCTCAGCCTCGGGGTTCTTCAGATAGCCGCCCATGTCCACGCCCATGGCGGCTCGCACCACCGTGTTCTGCCAATCGTCTTTCAACCACTTCACCACCGATGGGTTGTAAAAGCCGCCTTCCCATTGGCTCCAGAAGAAAGACATGCCCCGTAACTGCACTGTTTTCCCGTGCTGGTCTACCAGGCGGGTTCCCACAATGTTGAGGTCGCCGTGTTTCTCTACCGGGGTTTGGATGGCAGCAGGTTTGTCTGGAATGGTGCTTTTGCAGCTGAAGCAAACCAGGGGCAGCGCTACCAAAACGCCCCAAGTAAGGCGGTAAATTTGTTTAACTGAAATCATGCACGTGCTGAGTGTTGAATGAAAGGATAAAGTTTGGTTGCCAGAATAAGAGATGGTGCATTTTAGAAGTGTTTTGGTCGTAATTGCCCTAAAACAGGACCTACTGCTACACGGCCAGACCTTCCTGTAACGTAAAAAAACAAGCTTCCCGTTTTCGCCTGCCTTCGTGGAAACAGGTCATAAAACGGGAAGCTTGTTCAGAAAATCATGTGGTTATTGCAGGGTCACCACGGTTTTCAGGTCGCCTACCATCAGGTCAAAAGCGCCGGGCTCGGTTACCCATTTGCCGGCCTCGTTCACGAAGGCCAGGTCTTTGGCCGAAAGGGTGAAGCTTACTTCTTTCTCCTCGCCGGGCTGTAATGACACTTTAGAGAAAGCTCTCAGGCGTCTGGCAGCCGGAGTGATGCTGGCGTACTGGTCGTGGCTGTAGAGTTCCACCGCTTTCTTGCCGGCCTTGCTGCCGGTGTTCCGCACCTTCACGGTTACCCTCAGGTTGTCATTGTTGCCGAAGGTGGTTTTGTCTACGCGCAGGTCAGAGAAGGCGAAGGTGGTGTAGCTCAAACCATGCCCAAACGGCCACTGCGGGTTGAAACCACGGTTTCCGGCAGCGTTAGGAATGTCTTCCCGGATGATCTCGGTGCCTTTGTGGTCATACGTCAGCACGTCGCCAGAGAATCTTGGGTACGTGAAAGGCAGCACGCCGTCTGGGTTATAATCCCCGAACAACACATCGGCAATGGCCGCAGCACCAAAGGTGGCTGGTCTGTAAGCCATCACAATCGCATCGGCCAGCGGCTCCACGGATGACAATACGCGCGGTCTGCCTTCCAGTAACACAATGATCACCGGTTTGCCGGTTTCTTTGGCGGCTCTTACTAGGGCTAATTGGTTTTCCTCTAAATCAAGATCGTCAATTACACCAGGGCTTTCGGCGTACGCTTTCTCGCCTAGGCAAAGCACGATGGCCTGCGCCTGAGCGGCGTCTCTTTTCAGCTGCGCCACGTTGTAGTTGGCCGCGTTAGCGAAATCAGCCACAGAACGGGAAACTACATTGTTCTTCCCGATTTCGGCAACCAATCCTTGCACCACGGTTTTGGCTTTGGTTGGATATTGTGACTCATCGGTTCCTTGCCAGATGTACGACCAGCTGCCGTGTAAAGCCCCCAGGGTGTTGGCGGTTGGTCCAGCTACCAGAATCTTGCTGTTTTTTCTGAGCGGCAACACGTTATTGTTGTTCTTTAGCAGGGTGATGCTTTCCAGCGCAGACTGCAAAGACACTTGGTCGAACTCCGGTTTATGGATGGTGGTTTTGAGGGCTGCTTTAGGCCTTACTTGCTCAAACAAGCCTAATTTCTTCTTCAAAGCCAAGATACGGCGCACTGATAAGTTGATGCGCTCCTCAGAAATAGTCCCTTCTTTTACCAGCGCTACCAAGTGGTCATAGAAAGAGAAATCAGTGGGTACCATGCTCATGTCCAGACCGGCTTCTACGGCCATTCTCACGGCTTCTTTGGGCGTAGCGGCTACTCTGTGACGGGTGTGCAGACGGATTACGTCTTCCCAGTCAGACACGGCCACTCCCTGGAAGCCCAGTTCGTTCCGCAGGATTTGGGTCAGGTAATACTTGCTTCCGTGCACGGGCACCCCGTTAATTTCGCCGGAGTTGATCATCACTGTGGAGGCTCCCGCTTCTACCGCTGCTTTAAACGGTGGCAGGAAAATTTCGCGCAGCATTTGCTCTGGAATGTAGGAAGGCGTGCGGTCTTTCCCGGTAGAAGGGTAGGAGTAACCCAGGAAGTGCTTCATGCAGGCAGCTACCGTGAAATCTGGGCCTTTGCCGTTTTGCTCGTAACCTCTAATGGCGGCGGCTCCCATGGTTTTCACCACATACACGTCTTCGCCGAAGGTTTCTTCAAAACGCGGCCACAGCGGCTGACGGCCCACGTCCAGTACCGGGTCAAAATTCCACGGAATTCCGGCGGCTCGCGTTTCCAAGGCCGTGATCTGGGCCAGGCGGTTCACCAACTCGGGGTTACGGGTGGCGGCCATGCCGATGTTGTGCGGGTAAAGGGTGGTACCTGCCAAGTAGTTGTTCCCGTGAATGGCGTCAATGCCGTAAATCACCGGAATCTTCAGGCGGGTTCTGTCGGTCACGTCATGGATGGCGTTCAGGACAGTGTGCCACTCGTCAATGGTATAGGCCCGACCTTTGACGTTCAGGATGGAGCCCACGTGGTGGTTTACCAGTACATTGCGCAGCTTGGCAGTGTCTACGGTGGCTGCTTCGGTGTCTTTCAAGATGAGATCTATGGTGAGCTGCGTCATCTGGCCCACCTTCTCCTCAATGGTCATTCTGGAGATGAGGTCGTCAATCTGCTTGTCCCGGGCTGGTTCAACGGGAGCCGGAGCAGGGGCGGCCGGTGATGTAGCGGCGATTGGCGGCGTAGATGGAACGGCTTGCGTACCACTACAGGCCTGGAGCCCTAGCGCCACCAACAAAGCCATTGGGGTAATATATTTCATGGTCAGGATGGATTGTAAAGGTTTTCCGATTTTTTATCAAAAACGTGTACAATAATAATCTAAGTTTTTGAGTAGCGCGTGCCAGAACAGACTTTCTTGTTAAAAAGAACAGTAAAAAGATAAAATAGTACTATATAGTTCTGGTTGAAGTTGTATCTTTTTGCATCAGGAACTAGGGCTACTCTCTGTGACAACTAAAATAATTGTTCAGGAGGAAGCAGGAGCTACGTTTTCGCCCTGTTTTCCTAAAAAAGACAAGGAAAAGGATAGCTACCTGGACCGAGGAAGCACCTGAACCTGCCGCACGTTAGTTTTTGCCCTGTTTCCGGAAAAACGGATTGTAAACAGCCAGCAGAATACTTGCGGAGAAAGCAAGATTAGGCCCGGTTTTGAATGCTCCTACATAGATAAATAAGTAAGTCATACCAGATGTGCCAGGCGTAAGCTGTACGTCCCATTGTAACCAATATAACATGCATTCTTTGTACAAAACCCTTGGCGGAGCGCTGCTCTGCCTTTCTATTTCCTGCGCTCAGGCGCAAACGTCAACCCCAAAGACCCCGCAAGGGCAGGAGGCCATCCGGCTGAATCAAATCGGGTTTTACCCGAATGCCACCAAAATTGCGGTGGTAGTGGGCGAGAACAATGGAGGAAAGTTTTACCTGAAAACCGCCGATGGTTCCAAAACGGTATTCACCGGCAACCTTTCAGCTGTGAAGCCCGCCGAATTGTCGAACAAGCCCACGCGGCTAGCCGATTTCAGTGGGTTCAGTGCCAAGGGAACCTACGTGCTGGAAGTGCCGGGCGTAGGGAGTTCGTATCCATTTGAGATCAAACCGCAGGTGCACCAGGACGTGGCCGCGGCGGCCATCAAAGGATTTTACTTCCAGCGCACCGCCATTGCGTTACCGGAGAAGTATGCCGGCAAATGGCATAGGCCCGCCGGTCACCCAGACAATAACGTGTTGGTGCACCCCTCGGCGGCTACTGCCCAGAGACCGGCCGGAACCGTGATTTCTTCTTCGCGCGGTTGGTATGACGCCGGAGACTACAACAAGTACATTGTGAACAGCGGCATCACCATGGGCACGTTGCTGTCGGCGTACGAAGATTTTCCGCAGTTCTACCAAACCCAGAATCTGAACATCCCCGAGAGTACTAACAAAGTGCCGGATATTCTGGACGAGACGCTCTGGAACCTGCGCTGGATGCTGACCATGCAAGACCCTACTGACGGCGGCGTTTACCACAAGTTGACCAACCCAGCCTTTGACGGAATGATTATGCCCGACAAAGCCACCGGCCCCCGGTATGTAGTGCAGAAAGGCACCGGCGCCACGCTGGATTTTGCCGCCGTTATGGCGCAGGCCAGCCGCGTGTACAAGAATTTCTCCAAAGAGCTTCCCGGCTTGTCTGACTCTTGCCTCATTGCTGCCACCAAAGCGTGGGAATGGGCCCAGAAAAACCCGAACCTAGCCTACGAGCAGGACGCGATAAACAAAAACTTTGACCCAGACGTGACCACTGGTGCCTACGGCGACCGGGATTTTAGCGATGAGTTCCTGTGGGCTGCCGCCGAACTCTACACCACTACCCAGAAAGAAAGCTACTACACCGCCGTGAACATGCTGCCCGATGCGAAAATGCCTATACCAAGCTGGGCGCAGGTGCGGCTGTTAGGCTATTACACCCTGCTACGGAACAAAAACCACAAAAGCGCCGCCGTGCAGAAAGACTTACCGGAAATCAAGAAAAGACTGCTGCAGGTAACAGACGGCATGGTGACCGGTGCTGCTACCGGGGCTTACCGAACCGTCATGGGCCGTGTTAAAGAAGACTACATCTGGGGAAGTTCTTCCGTAGCCGCCAACCAGGGCGTGGCGCTGGTGCAGGCCTACAAACTTACCTCTGATAAAAAGTACCTGCAAGCTGCCCTCTCTAACCTGGATTACCTGTTGGGCCGTAACGCCGTGGGGTATTCCTTTGTCACTGGGTTTGGGGAAAAATCTACCATGCACCCGCACCATCGTCCTTCCATAGCCGATGGAGTTGACGAACCAGTACCAGGTTTATTGTCTGGAGGTACCAACGGCCAAGCCAATAAGCAAGACAAGTGCGAAGGTTACACCGCCACCACGGCAGATGAGATGTACCTGGATGCTGATTGTTCTTATGCCTCCAATGAAATCGCCATTAACTGGAACGCCCCACTGGTGTATCTGACTGGTGCCCTGGAGGCCCTTCAGCAGCAGGCTGGTTTCGCTGCTAAAAGCAGTAAATAAGTAAACGCATGTTTTGCTCTTGAATTCTGGTTTTAGGGCAAAATAAGTGTTTTGATAAACTATCTAAGCAGCAGGCACCAAGAGAAAAGCCGATCTTCTGGGAAGCAGCTATTCTCTTGGTGCCTGTTAAAATTTCAGCAATTAAGCAGTATACTTGGAGATTCTCTGGCGGAAGGCAGAAGTGGTTTCTCAGGGGACGGAAAACTTCTTTCGAATTGGCTGGCCGGGTTTTTCACCTTGTTTTCTGAAAAGCAGGGACAAACGGGTAGCAAATCATCCTGAAGCCTTTCACTTCAGCTTTGTAAGTAATGGAAAATGAATAATGACACATTATTTATTTATGTCATCCTGCAAGGATCTTGGTAGCGAACGGCAGAAGCGGCTAAATAAAGCTTTTCTAGTTCGCCCACAAGATCCTTGCAGGATGACAGAATTACTAGCTATTTGATCTGGTCTCAGAATTTCAAGCATACTTTATTATTTAACCTTTCACCAAACACGACAAACGTTATGGCAGGAATTTCCAGCAGCGCGGCCCTGGCC
>NZ_JBUDXA010000016.1:0-123959 GCF_054956755.1 Rufibacter sp. JT3400010
ATTATTAGTAATAAGTATGTTAGAGAGATTAGTCTATAAACACAGAAGCGGGTAACTCTGAGAAAGAGTACCCGCTTCTGTGTTTAGGGGATTAAGAGTTGCTTGAAAACTGAATTAGAACAGCTGAATACCAGTAAAATTGAAAGGGGATATTCCTTTTAACTCTGTTTTCAGTTCCTCTTTTATGTTAAGAGTGTCAATGAAGTTCTTAATAGAGGCTTCCGTTATTTTCTCGTTGGTTCTTGTTAAGCCTTTCAGGGCCTCATAAGGAGCTGGGTAGCCTTCTCTTCTTAGTACCGTTTGGATGGCTTCGGCTACCACTGCCCAATTGTCTTCTAAATCTTTGGTTAATGCTTCCTGGTTCAACTGGAGTTTACCAGTTCCTTTTTGCAGAGACTTTAGAGCGAGCAAGGAATGTGATAGAGGAACTCCTATATTCCTTAATACAGTAGAGTCGGTTAAGTCTCTTTGGAGTCTGGAAACTGGTAATTTTTCGGACAGATACGCTAAGATTGCGTTTGCCATTCCTAGATTTCCCTCTGCGTTTTCAAAGTCAATAGGGTTAACCTTATGGGGCATGGCAGAAGATCCAATCTCTCCTTCCTTAATCTTCTGCTTGAAATATCCCATAGAGATGTATTGCCATAGATCACGGGCAAAGTCAATCAAGATGGTGTTAATCCTTTTGATATTATCAAAGAGAGCAGCCATGTGATCATAATGCTCGATTTGAGTTGTTATCTGACTTCTTTGCAGTAGAAGCTTTTCTTTGAGGAAGGTATTTCCGAAACTAACCCAATCAATTTCTGGATAAGCAACATAATGAGCATTGAAGTTTCCTGTGGCACCACCAAATTTCCCTGCGAAGGGAATTTGATTTAATAAAAGAAGTTGCTGTTCTAAGCGTTCCACAAAGACCTGTATCTCTTTGCCTAATCTGGTTGGGGAGGCAGGCTGTCCATGGGTATGGGCTAGCATAGGAACTTCTTTCCATTCTACTGCTAGTGCGGCTAACGTGTCTCTTAATTGAAAGAGATATGGTAAATACTCCATCTGAATGGCTCTTTGCAGAGACATGGGAATAGCTGTGTTGTTTATATCTTGGGAGGTGAGGCCAAAGTGTACAAATTCTTTTTGCTCACCAATTCCTAGTTTCTCCAGTTTATCCTTCAGGAAATACTCTACCGCTTTTACATCATGGTTCGTGATCTTCTCTGTTTCTTTAATGACTTGGGCATCTTCTATGGAAAAGTCTTCATAAATGCTTCGCATGGAAGCAAAAAGATTGGTGTCTATGCCTTTTAGATGAGGAAGGGGAAGTTCACAGAGAGAAATAAAGTATTCTACTTCTACCAGTACCCGATATCTAATGAGTGCGAACTCAGAAAAATACTCAGCAAGTGGTGCTACCTGCCCGCGGTACCTACCGTCAATGGGAGAAATAGCAGTAAGGGCATTTAAATTCATAGGGAAATATTTTACTCAAAGATATAAAGGAAGATCAGAACGTCTAACTGCCAGAACTTATACAGTGAGTTTTCGTGTTTCTTTTACTAAACCTTGACCAGATGTCCGCGTATTTATCGTCTTGCATCATATTGCATTTTACAGTGTCATAGAATGCATTACTTTTGCAAGTTGGAGTAAAGTTTGCATGATACTCCATCGTATAACTAACCAAAGAAAGCACCTTGTCTAAGTTCACAGATTTTTTTGTCAGGAATAGGAAGAAGTTCCTGATTGGATTAGGGGTGTTCGCCTCATTACTCATTATTAGCTTTGTCGCTTTCCTGATAAACCGGGAAAGAATACTTAAGTATGCAGTTGCAAAAGTTATTCAGAAGGTAGAGAACAAGTACCCGGCTAAACTTCAGATTGGCAAAGCAAGCTTTTTAGACCTGAATACAGTTTTAGTAACAGATATTGCTTTGCTGCCCGAGGGCCAGCCCAGGTTGCTGCAGATTGACACAGTGGAAGCTACGGTCAGCTTTAGGTCGCTCTTTCTGGGGAGAATGGTTTTCAAACAGTTTGATGTTGCCAATGGAGATATAACTGCCTACAAGCAAGATAGTACAGATAATTTCTCTTTTCTCTATAAAAAGCAAGATACCGGCAAAGCCGCAGATCCAACAGGCAAAAATTCGAACTACGGTACTTTGCTGAACAGATTGATTGAGACCGCTTTTGAAAACGTACCAGATGGCGTAAACTTCAGAAACTTGGGTGTATTGTTTACCAATGATGGCCGAACCATCAGCATGAAATTACCGACGCTCTTAATTGAAGATGGAGAGATTGATGCCCGTATGACCATCACTGCCGAGGCTGTGACAAATACCATGTTTGTAAAGGGGGTTATAGATCCTGCCAAATACCTGCTTGCTGCTAAGTTCTACGGCGATAACCAGTCTGGAAGTATTGAGGTGCCTTATATAAAGCAGAAGTTTGGTGCCACCATGCGGTTTGACACCCTTAGTTTAAGCATTACAGACAAAGTATTTAAGGGTAATCAGCTAACTATAAGGGGAGAGTCCAGTGCTTACGGGCTAGTGCTAAACCACCCGAAGATAGCCGATGAGAATGTAACGGTACAGAATGGAGCCATGAAGTATGTGCTAACTTTAGGTGAGCACTATTATGCGTTGGAGCCTGAATCTGAAGTACGCATTAACAAAGCCGTTTTCTACCCGCAGATAACTTATGAGACGGTTCCTAAGCGTAAGATTGGAATCAAAGTAGATTCACCAGAGATTCCAGCCAATGATTTGTTCGGATCATTGCCTCCCGGATTATTTGACACGTTCAAGGGCCTGAAGGCTACCGGCACATTCAAGTATAAGCTGAACTTCTACGTAGACATGGCTAGAATAGATAGCCTGAAGTTTGATTCTGATTTGGATGCACAAAACTTTCAGATTACGGATTTCGGGGAGAATGACCTGCGTAAACTGAATCAGGAATTCACGCATACGGTGTATGAGAAGGACAAAGTAGTAAGAACGTTCAAGGTGGGACCATCCAATCCTAACTTCACGCCTTATAACCAAATTCCAGACTACCTCAAGTATGCTATCTTAACTGCCGAAGATCCTCGCTTCTTAACGCACAAAGGCTTTCATGAAGGGGCTTTCCGTCATTCCCTCATCACCAACATCAAAGAAAATTCGTTTGTGCGGGGCGGAAGTACGATTTCTATGCAATTGGTGAAAAACGCCTTCCTAACCAGAAAGAAAACCATCACCAGGAAAGTAGAGGAAGCGCTTATTGTCTGGATAATTGAAAACCTTCGGCTTACCTCAAAGGAACGCATGTTTGAGGTGTACCTGAACATCATAGAATGGGGCCCTAATGTATATGGGGTGAGAGAAGCGTCACGTTTTTACTTCTCTAAAGAGCCCAGCCAGTTAACCTTGGAGGAAAGCCTGTTTCTGGCCAGTATAGTCCCTAAACCAAAGCAATACAGAACCTATTTTGATGTCTACGGCGGCTTGCGGGCATACCCACGCTACTTCTTCAAGCTGATTAGCGGCATCATGCTGAAAAGGGGCTTGATCTCACCCTCAGAACATGCGGGTGTCTCTTCGTATGTGAATTTAAACGGAAGAGCGGGTAGCTTTATCATTCCTAAACCAGATACCACACAAATACAGATGATGGATACCTTGCAACTGGCACCCATAGATCTGCTAGATTTCTAAGATAGAGTAAAGGTCATAAAAAAGGCAGTGTTTCTGAGAGACACTGCCTTTTTTATGACCTGAAAATTGAAGCTGTTATTTAATTGATTGTCTTAGAGTGTTTGGGGGATGTTTTAACGAAATCAGCCTTAAAACGCTTTATCTAAGACAGTTTATAGAGTACTCAGTCTATAAACTTGTCTTGGTGAGTCTGTTTTAAAGCTGTTTTTCCCAAAGCAGCTTCAAAACAGAACCAAAGCCGTCAACATCACCTAGCAAGCAACTTAAGAAAGAGAGCCTTCTTCCGGGTCTTGAAGGGGAACTACCGGGGCATCCTTCTTCGGGAAGAGCAAGGAAAGGATAACCGAAGTAGCAAGTATGAAGGCCACTACACCAAGGGCGATTCGCATATCTAAATGGAATACATCTGAGAGCACCAGTTTGGCTCCAATGAACACCAGAATAAGGGACAAACCATAGTGCAGGTAATGGAACAACTGCATAATACCCGCTAGAGCAAAGTATAGTGCCCGTAAACCCAACAAGGCAAATACATTAGAAGTGTACACAATGAATGGGTCTTTGGAGATAGCCAGAATAGCTGGGATAGAATCTGCCGCAAACACAATATCTGTGGTTTCAACCATAATCAGCACCAGAAACAGCGGGGTGGCAAACCGGGTTTTATCAATCTTCACAAAGAATTTGTCGCCGTGATGCTTGCTGGTCACTGGTACGTACCGACTCACAAATTTTACCACTGGGTTAGCTTCAGGGTCTATCTCTTCATCACTTTTGGAGAAAGCCATTTTAAGGCCCGTAAAGATGAGGAAGCCACCCAGAATGTAAATGATGAAGTGGAACTTGGCAATAAGCGTCACGCCCACCAGGATAAAGATGGCTCTAAAGAACAGGGCCCCTAAGACACCCCAAAAAAGTATCTTGTGCTGCACTGCTGCAGGAACATGAAAGAAATTGAAAATCAGGATGAAGACAAACAGGTTGTCTACACTCAGAGATTTTTCAATGAGGTAGGCCGTTAAGAACTCCAAGGCCGGGCCGCTGCCTCGCCAGAAATAAATCAGCACGTTAAAGCCCAGCGAGAGAATGATCCAGAAGGCGCTCCACAGCAGCGCCTCTTTAATCTTTACTACGTGTGTTTTACGGTGGAACACGAACAAGTCTAACGCAAGCAGAAGCAAAACAAAAGCGTTAAACCCAACCCAAAATAAGATATCTGTCTTCACGGTTTTTAAGATAGGTTATAGGGCAGAAGGTATACGTTGAGATGTAGTCAATTACCACAAATGGAGTACACTATCCCAAGATTGAAAATGAAAGATACGCCGAAACAACCGCAAAACCATGAGAACACGGTAAGGATGCTTCCGTTTTGATGCTGTTTACCAGAAAAGGCCTCTGAAACAGGAACGAAGTTTAGCGGGCAAATCGTCTGAAATAACTGCTCACTTTCATTTGAATCACGCCCAAAAAAGCTTCTCTGATAATGCCTTTGCTCATTTTAGATTGACCTTTAGTGCGGTCTGTGAAGATGATGGGCACCTCTTTTATCTTGAACCCAAATTTGTAGGTGAGAAATTTCATCTCAATCTGAAAGGCATAACCTATAAACCGGATCTTGTCCAAGTTGATGGTCTCCAGTACCTGGCGGTGGTAGCACTTGAAACCAGCAGTAGCGTCATGAATAGGCATACCCGTGATAAGGCGCACGTACCGGCTCGCAAAATAGGAGAGAAGCACCCGGCTCATAGGCCAATTGACTACGTTCACTCCACTGCTGTACCGGCTACCAATGGATAAGTCATAGCCTTCCACCGCACAGGCATTGTAGAGGTGCATCAAATCATTGGGGTTATGGGAGAAATCGGCGTCCATCTCAAAAATGAAGGTATAACCCTTCTGAAGCGCGTATCTGAACCCGTGGATGTACGCGGTACCCAGTCCTAGTTTGCCTTTACGCTGTTCCAGATGAAGCCGATCTGGGAACTCCTTCTGGAGAGTTATGACCGCTTCGGCGGTGCCGTCTGGGGAATTATCGTCTACAATAAGAAGATCAAAAGGGTGGGGAAGTGAAAGAACCTTGCGGATAATGGCTTCTATGTTTTCTATTTCATTGTAGGTCGGGATGACCACCACGGACTCTTTCATCCCTCAAATATAATCTATAAGGTTTTACAGGAGGGAAGGGCGTTGGGAAAATATTTTTTGCGCTAACTGTTTCGCATAAGAGATACAATCTGGGACTGACGGCCCCGTCACCCAGTTGGAACAGGCATACAAATGATCTTCTTCCAGTAAGTTCAGGAGCTGATGCACATCTGTGATGAACATGTCTGCCTGCGGAAGCGCACTGGGCCATTGGTAACAATGCTGGAAGGCGGGTAGTTTAGCTGCGATAGCATAGTTGTGGGTGAGTTCTTCGTGTACCCGTAACAGGATCTCAGCCTCGGGCAGATGGGCGTACTCGGCCGCTTGGCTCCCGCCCACAAAAGAAGTAAACAAGACTTCATCATCTGGGCAGACGCGGGGAAAGAGCGAACTGCTCCAAACCGTTCCTGAACTGAACGGCTGCTCGCGCTGTGGATGCAAAGCGCCAATGCCATTTAAGGGGAAACCCACCGCATGTTTTCTATACGCGGTATGTACCACGGTAAGCGGAACATAAGAAACATTGTGCAGCGCGGCGGCCAGGCCAGGAGTGGTGTAGTCCAGCAACTCAGCGGCCGCGTGGGCCGGTAAAGCAATCACCACCGCGTCAAACTCCTCATCGGCTAGACCTTCCATGTCATGCTGAATGCTGAGCATGTACTTTCCCTTCACCTTATGGATCATCTCCACTTTATGATCTACGTGCAAAGACACCAGCTTGGAGGCAATGGCTTCGGGGAGCGCCTGTAACCCGTTGAGCAGCGACACAGTTTGCTTTCTGGGCAAATCCAGCTGCAAGTCCAAGCCCTTTAAGACGGAACCATGCGTGGTTTCCATTTCCTTCAAAACCGGAAAGGTTTTCTCCAGCAGAAGTTTGTCGGGGTCGCCGCCGTAAATGCCCGCTACCACGGGTTTTACCAAATAATCTACCACTTCCTGCCCAAACCTGCGGTGGAAAAACTGGCTGATGGTTTCTTCCGGTACTTCCTGCGGCGGCAAGGTCGCTTCCTGCGTGATTTTGAGTTTGGTGCGCCAATGGAAGAAGGAATTTAACAGCAAGCGGCGCGGAGAAGACGGAATGCAGTAATACTCGCCGTCTTTCCTGATGTAGTAATCTTGGTTTTTGGTGGCCGGGCGTATCACTTCTTCTTCCAGCTTCAGTTCTTGCAGCAGTTCCTGTAGTTCCTCGTTCAGTTGCAGAGAGTGCGGACCAAGTTCCAGATGGTAGGCACCTTGCTTGACACTTTTGATAACGCCGCCCACCTGAGGTTCGCTTTCAAAAAGGTCATAGCGTACCCCTAGCTTCTGAAGATAGTAAGCCAATGCCAGTCCTGAAATTCCTGCTCCTATGATGGCTACGCGCATGTGGGGGACAAAATGAGTTGTCCTAACGTACGCAAGAGCGGCCAATACGTTTTCTATCCAGTTTAAGGAAAGTAAGGCAAAAGCGGTTTTCTACCCGGAGCCAGTCAGGTTTCCTTATTTTTGACCCCATGGAAGAGCAGAAACAAAACCAGAAAAGAAAAGCGGTTTTCCTGGACCGGGACGGCGTCCTGAACGTGGAAAGGGGAGACTATACCTGGCGAACAGAAGATTTTGAGGTATGTGCGGGCGTACCCCAGGCCTTGCGGCTACTCAAAGAAAAGGGTTACTTCTTGATTGTGGTCACTAACCAGGCGGGTATCACCAAAGGATTGTACACGAAACAAGAGGTGCTGGCCTGCCATGATAAACTGCAAGCCGCCTGCGGTAATGTGCTAGATGCCTTGTATATGGCGCCGGGGCACCCTTCGGTTTCTGAGTCGCTTTCCAGAAAACCAGATAGTTTGATGCTGGAACGGGCCATGGCCAAATTCAACGTAGAACCATCGGAATGCTGGTTGGTAGGAGACCAGCCCCGCGATGTGCAGGCTGCCACTAAATGCGGGATAGCAGCAGTATTGGTAGGGCCGCACACACCCGGTACCCACGTAAACCAAAAAGTAGATTTACTGGAAGCCGCCCAGTGGATAGTAGCTCAAACAGTGAAAGTTTAACGGATAAGCCTATTTTGAATTGGACAATTCGTAAACCTTCTATTCCCTGGCAAGAAAGGGAAAGCGACCTGATCCATTTTTCTGCTGTCTTTAGACGGGAGCCTAACTTGATATGCTTATAAATGCGTTGAAAGGGTTGAAACTTGTTTTAAAGCTTCTTTCCCAGAAAGAGGCATTAAACAGACAGTCAATTTACGTGGGTGAAAAGATGGAAGGACGTCAACCCAGCATCTACTGAAAAAGGAAAGCCCCGGAAGATAACTTCCGGGGCTTCAATACGATCATATAGTGTCAGAAGAACGTTATCTACTCGTTCTGTTAGTTGTAGGAGCTTTTGCCATAGCCTTCGCCATCGCTTTTGACTCTACCGAGCGGTCAGATTTTTGAGAATAGGCCGGGCAAGTAGCCGATTTGCAAGAGGCAAAGCCCAACACACAGATAGTAGTTAGTAGAAAAATGTTCTTCATATAATTATTAATACAACATATAAGATATCTTACTTCAAATCTACGGCTTTTGTTTAGGATTATTATTCTTTTGGTGAAATATTTCTTAATCCTTATATCCTAAAATCTGAAGCATAGAATCTACGTTTTGCTCTGGGGCAAAAACCCATGACTTGAGGGTGCCATCTGCTTCGCGGTCAATGATCACGTGCTGCGGCGACGGAATGAGACAGTGCTTCACACCACCATACCCGCTGAGGCTTTCCTGGTATGCGCCCGTGTGGAAGAAACCAATGTACTGCGGTTCTGGCTGATCTTTCTTTACTTTAGGTAAGAATACCTGGAAGGAGTGCATCTCAGAGTTATAATAATCCTGGCTGTCACAAGTGAGACCGCCAATGTTGAGGCGCTGGTAGTCTTTGTCCCAGTTGTTAAGGGCCATGAGAATATAGCGTTGGTTCAGGGCCCAGGTGTCGGGTAGATTGGTGATGAATGAGCCGTCAATCATGTACCACAACTCTTTGTCATTCTGCAACTTGGTGTCCAGAATAGAGTAAATGTGTGCACCACTTTCGCCCACGGTATAAATCCCGAACTCAGTGAAAATATTAGGCTCTGGTACGCCTTCCTCACGGCAGATGCGTTGGATGGTACGCAGAATCTCCTCAATCATGTACCGGTAATTGTAGTCGAACTGAATAGAGGTTTTGATGGGGAAGCCGCCGCCAATGTCAATGGTGTCCAGGTCGGGGCACAGTTTCTTCATCTCGCAGTATTTGTGCACAAAACGGCTCAACTCTGACCAGTAGTAAGACGTGTCTTTGATGCCCGTATTGATGAAGTAATGGAGCATTTTGAGCTTGAACTTAGGGTTGTCCTTGATCTTGCTTTCGTAAAGTCCCACCACGTCATTGTAGTTGATACCCAGACGTGAGGTGTAGAACTGGAACTTCGGCTCCTCATCAGAGGCCAACCGTATGCCTATCTGGCAGGTGTCTTCAATATAGCCCTGGTAGTAATCAATCTCGTGCAGATCATCCAGCACGGGCGTAATGTTCTTGAACCCGTCATTGATCATGCTGGTGATGTGGTTGCGGTAGAGCTCGCGTTTGAAGCCGTTGCACACCACAAAAATATTCTTGTCTACTTTGCCTTTCTCATACAAGGCCTTAATAATAGGCATGTCAAAGGAAGAGGACGTCTCAATGTGGATGTCGTTCTTCAGGGCCTCCTCTAAAACAAAAGAGAAGTGGCTGGACTTCGTACAGTAACAATACGTGTAGGTTCCCTGGTAATTCAGCTTCTGCATAGACTCCTTGAACAGGATCTTGGCCTTCTGAATCTGGGAAGATATCTTAGGGAGGTAGGTGAGGCGCAGCGGCGTACCGTATTGCTTCACCAGGTCCATCATGGGAATACCGTTGAAATAGAGTTCGTTATTATGAACTGTGAATTCCTCCGTAGGGAAATCAAAAGTTTGGTGAATGAGATCGGTGTATTTATCCATTAGATTGTTAACGCTTCAGAGAAGCACATGACGTGCGAAATTGTTAGTTATTTACCATCTTTGCAAAAACTAGGTTCTCTTTCAAATGAAAAAAATCAGACTAATTGAAGTGAAATCTGAGCTGGGTGCGGGCAAGAGAGGTGCTAGTCTGGGGGTAGATGCCCTCAAAATCGCTTGCCTGAACAAAGGATCAGATTATTTCAAGCGATTTACCTCCGTTGAGGTGCCCAACTTCAATGATGTCATGTTTGAGAAAAACCTTTTTCCACATGCCAAATACATAGACAGCATTCTGCAGACCTATAAACGCATAAGCTCTACCGTGGAGCATACGTTGGAACTGGGAATGTTTCCGTTGGTACTGGCCGGTGATCATTCTAACGCAGGCGGCACCATTGCTGGTATAAAAGCGCATTACCCAGACAAAACATTGGGCGTGATCTGGGTAGACGCCCACGCCGATATCCATTCGCCCTACACCACGCCATCCGGGAACATGCACGGCATGCCGTTGGCGGTTTCTCTGGCCGAAGACAACAAAGACTGCCAGGTGAATGAACCAGACCCCGAAACCGTTTTCTTCTGGGAGTCACTGAAAAGAGTAGGCACCGAAGACCCTAAAATCAAGCATGAGCACATTGTCTATATAGTGACCCGCAGCTACGAGAAGCCCGAGGTCTATCTGTTTGACAAGCACAACATCAAAAACTTCACGTACCCAGAGGTCATCGCCAAGGGCGTACCACAGGTAGCCGAAGAAGCGTTGCACCGCCTCAAAGACTGCGATATCATCTACGTGTCGTTTGACGTGGACAGCCTGGATTCCAAATTTTCCATGGGAACGGGCACGCCAGTAGAGGTGGGGCTCAACGTGGAGCAGGCCAAAGAGCTGTGCCAGCATCTGGTCAGTCACCCCAAAGTAGTTTGCTTTGAGATGGTGGAGATCAACCCCACCCTGGACGCCGAAAACACCATGGCGCAAAACGCCTTTGAAATACTAGAGAATACAACGCAGACCATTGTAACGCGGCTGAACCAGGAAGCCCGTTCAGAGGCTACCGCATAACTTATCTATGAAACAATTAGAAGCTCAGATAGCCCAAGCCATCAGCGAGGCGCTGCTACATACTTTTCAACATACGCTCGCTGCCGCACAAATCAACCTGCAACCCACCCGCAAGGAGTTTGCCGGTACCTTCACGTTTGTCACCTTTCCCTTGACCAAGGCGCTGGGAAAAGGCCCGGAGCAAATTGGCCAAGCCTTAGGCGAGGCGTTGACGCAGCACGCGGCAGAAGTAGCCGGTTACAACGTGGTCAAAGGTTTCCTGAACATTGAAATCAAAGACAGCGTTTGGCTTCAGCAATTTGCAGAGCAGGTTTCTGGGGTTGTTTCGGCAAAAACAGCGCAAAAGCAGAAAGTGGTGGTGGAGTATTCCTCGCCTAACACCAACAAACCGCTGCACTTGGGTCACTTACGGAATAATTTCCTGGGCTACTCGGTGGCCGAGATTCTGAAAGCGGCCGGTCATGACGTGGTAAAAGCCAATCTGGTGAACGACCGCGGCATCCATATCTGCAAGTCCATGATCGCTTATGAGAAATTTGGGCAGGGCGAAACGCCGCAGAGCGCCAACATCAAAGGCGACCACCTGGTGGGTAAGTACTACGTGGAGTTCGACAAAGCCTACAAGCAGGAAATTGACCAACTGGTAGCCCAGGGCATGGACAAAGAGCAAGCGAAAAAGCAGGCTCCTTTGATGCTGGAAACCCAGGAAATGCTCCAGAAATGGGAACAGCATGACCCTGCCACCATTGCCCTTTGGGAGAAGATGAACGGCTGGGTGTACGAAGGCTTCCATGAAACCTACAAAAACATTGGCGTTGATTTCGATAAGTTCTACTACGAGTCCGGTACGTATCTGCTGGGCAAAGACCGCGTAGAAGAAGGCCTGGAAAAAGGCGTGTTCTTCAAAAAAGCCGACGGATCTGTCTGGATTGACCTCACGGAAGAAGGCCTGGACGAAAAACTGGTGCTTCGCGCCGATGGCACTTCGGTGTACATCACACAGGACCTCGGCACCGCCGAACTCAAATACCAGGATTTCCACTATGACCAGAGCGTGTACGTGGTGGCCGATGAGCAGAATTACCATTTCCAGGTACTCAAAGCCATTCTGAAGAAGTTGGGCAAACCCTACGCCGACGGCATTTACCACCTTTCTTACGGCATGGTGGACCTGCCCAGCGGCAAGATGAAGTCCCGCGAGGGAACCGTGGTAGACGCCGACGAACTGGTGCAGGAAATGATTGATACCGCCCGCCAAAAAACCGATGAACTGGGCAAGATTGACGGTTTTACGGCAGAGGAAGCGCAGCAACTCTACCACACGCTGGCTATGGGCGCGCTCAAGTACTTCCTGCTCAAAGTAGATCCCAAGAAACGGATGCTCTTCAACCCCGAGGAATCCATTGATTTCAAAGGTAACACCGGGCCGTTCATCCAGTACACCCATGCCCGTATCGCCGCCATTCAGCGCAAAGCCAAAGAGTTGGGCATCACGTCTGGCGCGGAAGCGTTTGCTGACGTAGAAGCCCTACACGAAACCGAGCGCGAAGTGCTGGTACTCCTGAACTACGCAGATTCTATCATTGACGAGGCCGCCCGTAACTACGCGCCGTCCATCATTGCGCAATACGCGTTTGACGTAGCCAAAGCCTACAACCGTTTCTATACCGAAGTTCCTATTTTCCAGGAAGCCAATGCCCAGGTGCTGAGCTTCAGAATTGCGCTGTCGGGGCAAGTTGCCAAGACCATCAAGCACAGCATGAGTTTGCTAGGCATTGCCGTGCCAGACAGGATGTAACTTGCCTGGTACGCGATTATAGCTTACTTTCAGTAAACCGAGCCTAGAACAGGAATTGATGCCTCCAAAGGCTAGGGTAAGGATTTCACTCGCTCGCCTCTGGCGAGTGTGAGCTACCTACAGCCTCTGGCTGTTTCTCTGCTTGTTTTGAATAAATGTACCCAAAGCGGCGGGACGCCGCAGGTAGCTCACACTCGCCAGAGGCGAGCGAGAAGTATGTTTAACATGAAAGAAAGGACAGGAAAAGGAAGGTGTTTCTGGGCCTCTTTGAGGAAAGAAGCCTAGAAACAAACAAATTCGTACATAACACACGCTCCATTCTGAACATAATTCAGGCAGGGCGGTTTAGGAACTATTAACCAACGCTACTATGCTACAAGTTTTAACTCTATTCACACTGTCTCTCCTAACGTCCTGCGCCACGCCCGCAGCCACGTCGCAAGAGAGCCCAACTTCTACCGCCATGAACACCGCAACTACCGCTCCTTCGCTCTATGACATTCCGTTGAAGACCATTGACGGGAAAGATGCCAGCCTGAAACAATTCAAAGGCAAGAAACTGCTGATTGTGAACGTAGCCTCTGAGTGCGGCTTTACCCCGCAGTACGCCGACCTGGAGAAACTCCACAAACTGCACGGCGACAAAGTAGTGGTGCTGGGCTTTCCGGCCAATGACTTTGGCGGCCAGGAAAAGGGCAGCAACGAAGAGATTGCCCAGTTCTGCCAGAAGAACTTCGGGGTAACGTTCCCGCTTTTCCAGAAAGCCTCTGTAATTGGGGCCGAGCAGCAACCTTTGTACAAGTGGTTGACCAGCAAAGAAGCCAACGGAAGCAACACCAGCGCGCCATCCTGGAATTTCTGCAAGTACCTCATCAGCGAAGATGGCAAAATCCTTAAATTCTACCCCTCCAAAGTATCTCCTCTAAGCGAGGAGTTGCTGCGTGACATCAACAGCTAAGCATTTTTAAGTGGATTCAGTAAATACGGCAATAAACCGACCGACGGCGGGCACCTGGGTGTCCGCTTTCCGGTTGAGGACCTTGCCGCTCTCCTTGTCTTGTATTGGCATGGGCGGTTTTCTGGCTGCCGCCGACCATCTTTCCCGGTGGCCGGTGTTGCTGTTGTGCGTCCTGACCACCCTGTTCCTCCAGATTCTCTCCAACCTGGCCAACGACTACGGCGACACCAAACACGGTGCCGACAGTCAATACCGCGAAGGTCCCAAACGGGCCGTGCAGGCCGGGCAGATTTCTCCCGGCCAGATGCGGACGGCTATCATTGTGTTCAGTCTGCTTTCTTTGGTTTCTGGCATAGGGTTGCTGTGGGTGGCGCTAGGCACGTCGGGATTGTACCTGTTCCTGTTTTTCCTGCTTTTGGGAGTAGGGGCCATTTGGGCGGCCATCAGCTATACCAACGGCGGAAAACCGTACGGCTACGCCGGATTAGGAGACATCTCGGTGTTCTTTTTCTTCGGATGGGTAGGGGTGATGGGCACGTATTTTCTGCAAACCGAACGGATCTTCTCTGAACTATTACTGCCTGCCTCCAGCCTCGGCTTTTTTTCGGCGGCGGTCCTGAACGTAAACAACATCCGAGATGTCAAGTCAGATGAACTGGCGGGCAAACGGTCGGTGCCGGTGCGGTTGGGCGCGTTACGGGCGCGGCGGTACCATTGGGTGCTGTTACTGGCGGGCATCATCTGTGCGGCCCTTTTTGTGGTAGTGCGCGAGAATGCCACGCTCTGGCCCTGGCTTTTCCTGGGAGCCTTGCCCATGCTGCTCTACAACGGCCGCGAAGTGAAACGCAGGCAAACGCCCACTGAGTTAGACCCTCTGTTAAAGCAAATGGCGCTCTCTACGCTGTGTTTTGTGCTCTTGCTGGGCATTGGCTTGCTGCTGGATAGATAAGGTATTACATGAAAAGAGGCTGTTTTGTAGAAAACAGCCTCTTTTCATTTTATGGATAGTCCAGGAGTGGTAATAATAAACTAGAACAGAACACTCGCTCGCGTCCCGCGCGTGTGAGCTACTATCGGCCTCTGGCCGAGTTGGGCTTTTTAAATAAAAGCGATCAATACATTCTTTAGCGGCGGGACGCCGCAAGTAACTCACACGCGCGGGACGCGTGCGAGATACAAAAACGAAAATGGGCTGCTTTCCAGAAAGCAGCCCATTTTCAGTATAAAGGAAGTGTACCAATAATCTACTCAGCCGAAGAAGTTGGCGTGGAAGATGCTGTTTGTCCGCCTTCTGCTGCTTTGGGGGTGGTTGGCTTCTTTCTGCGCTTCTTCTTGCGTTTTACGGCTTCGCCTTCAACTCTGGGAGTTTGTGGTTGTCCTTCTACTCTGGGCGGACGGGGAGCAGTTCCTTCGGCTGGAGCCGCAGAACTGGCCGGACGCTCGGTGCGGGGTTTGCCGTCTCTTCTGCGGTTATTGTCTCTGGAGCCGCTGCCTTCGCGGCGAGGACCTCCGGAGCGGTTACCGTCAGGTCTTCCGCCTCTGCCGGCGGGAGCACCCGGCCTTCCGCCACGGCTGTTTCTTTTGCTGTTGCCTACCGGGTCAAAAGCGGGACCTTCGCCTACGCCTTCGGGCAGGGGTAATTTGGGAAGTTCGCGTTCAATCAGTTTCTCTATCTTCACTAAACGTTCCTGGTCCTGCTCGCTTACAAAGGTAATGGCCATGCCTTTGGTGCCAGCGCGAGCCGTGCGGCCAATGCGGTGTACATAGTCCTCGGCGTCTTGGGGCACATCAAAGTTCACCACGTGGCTGATGTTGTCCACGTCAATGCCGCGCGACATCACATCTGTGGCTACCAACACCTGTAATTGCTTATTCCGGAAACGCTGCAGGGTAGCTTCACGCTCATCCTGGGTGCGGTCAGAACTGATGCCCTCGGCTTCAAAGCCCATTTTCTGCAAAGAGCGCACAATGTCATTCACGGCGTTTTTACGGGACGTGAACAGGATCATGGTCTGCACCTCGGTATCTTTAAGAATGTGCTGCAATACCCGCAGTTTCTGGTTGTCATACACCAGGTAAATGCGCTGGTCTATGTTGGCGGCCGGTTTAGAGATGGAAAGGCTTATTTCTTCAGGCGTCTGTAGAATCTGCTTCGCGAAAGTTCTGATTTTGGGCGGCATGGTGGCCGAGAACATGAGGGTCTGGCGTTCTTTGGGCAACTGGGAGATAATCTTCATCAGATCATCCATGAAACCCATGTCCAGCATTTTGTCGGCTTCGTCCAGAATCAGGTACTTGAGTTGTTCCAGCTTCACGTAGCCCATCTGCATATGCGCAATTAAGCGGCCAGGCGTAGCCACAATGATATCGGCGCCGCTGGTGAGGGCTTTCTTCTGCTGGTCCCAGTTCTGGGCGTTGTTGCCGCCGTAAATGGCAATGGAAGTAGCACCGGTAAAGTAACTGAGCCCTTCCACTTGGTCGTCTATCTGTTTGGCCAGTTCACGGGTAGGTACCAGTATAAGGGTGCTGGTGAAATCAAATTTAGCCTCGGTGATCTTGCTTAATATGGGCACCAGAAATGCCGCCGTTTTGCCGGTACCTGTCTGGGCGCAGGCAATTAAATCTTTAGCTTCTAATATGTGCGGAATAGCCTGCGCCTGAATAGGGGTGGCTTGTTTATAACCCATAGACCGAATCCCGTCTAGTAGGTCGGGCTGTAGGTTGAAATCATCAAATGTAACACTCATTGTTCTGTATCTTCTTGTAAGCCGATGTTATTAGTAGCTGGCTTTTTGTATAAGGTTTGTAAAGATAACCTTTTCTGCTTATTGGTCTCTGCTTGTTTGCAAACTAAGGGAGCCGAAGGCTGAAGTTGACCAGTGGTTAGGTGTGCGCCTCAAGTTCTCTGGGCCAGGGAACAACGCCTTACAGCTTTTACCATGGGGTAAAGTCATGTGACTTTTAATGGTATGTTCCACCGCTTCTAGGCCTAAAAAAGGCTACTTATAAGGGGAATAGTACGTATATGTTCATCTTTTTGCTGTTTCTATGATCTACTATGCGAAAATATAGTGCTGTTTCTTGGAATATATTCATATAAAATTGTTTAGTAAGTGATTGGTACTGTGTTGGTTGATTAGAAGCGGGGTTTGTATAGTTTAAATGGTATATAAGGGTTGCATTTTATACGGATTATTTTTGTGAAACTTCCTTGGCTACATTAGAAATATAATATATTTATAATTTTATATTAAGCTGAAAGCGTCTAAAACGGGGTTTGTATATTTATTTTCCAGTTTTTATTAGAATTTATAAAAGAAAATCCCGTACCTTAGAATTGAAAATACAATTTCAGTGTAACCGAAAATCTTTCCTCTCGTTAAGCAGTATACGAATAGCTAATAGAAGATATTCAAGAGTGTGAATCTTTAACGGAAATAATACATATGATAATAGCTATACTTACCCCGCATTAATCCTTTTAAGAAGCAAACCATTATAGATTAGTTTATAATGTTGCTCTCTTTTTTACCCTCTCCCACTCCCTGCGTACCAGGGTGATTGAATTACTACGTCCCTTTTACAATCCAATCCAGAATTATTTATTTATCATGAAAAGAACTGTACTTTCATGGGTTAGTACCCTTATGCTTGTCCTTTTGGGCTTTACGCAAGTCGCCCAAGCGCAGGGCAATAGTCAAAATCAAACTGCTAATAACCAAATTAATGTCCGGTTTTTGCCGCCCTTGAAAGCTTCAGGCTTTGGAGCCAAGAAAAATGATGCTTTAGTTAGGCTGAAGTTTGTTATTACTTCAAGTTCAGATGATAATATAGAAGATATTTACATCCAATTACCAGATAGTGGTAGTATAATTGCTCCAATTGGTACATATACTTCACAAAAAGGAGAGAAAGGTAAAGACAACAAAGATACAAAAGGTGGGAAAAAATATAGGATAAGTACCACTAAAAAGATCCCATCAAACACTTTTGGTGCTTATGCAAAACATGCTGTGAGATTTCAAGCAGTAGGCGGCGCAGTGCCTAATAGTAAAAAGAAGAATTATTCAGAGACAATAGAGCTGATACTCAGTAGAGATGAGGCTGCAACTATGAGCAGGATACATGTTGCGGTTAATTCGACTAAAGGTGGCTTGGGATTTGTAGGTTTCAACGTAGATCAAGCTGCTATTTCTGCTCTTTCAGGTGAAGCCACAACAGAAAGCAAAACTATCTCAGCGGTAAGCAAAACTATTACGCCATTAGCTTGTGCTATTTCTCTACCAAATATTGTGGGACCTACGGATCCTTGTCCTGGAGAAATAATTAAATACGTTCTTCCAAATAAATTTGGCGTTACATATACTTCTATCACGTGGACAATACCGACAACTGGATCTGATGGCTTAGGTTCTAACTGGGAAAATGTTTCAACATCAGATACTCCAATAAATGAAGTATGGGTAAAAGTGGGAGATGTATCTGGAACAATCACTGCCACGGTAGAAGCTAAAACCAACGACAATACTTGTCAAAAGACCGTTGTAAAAAGTAAAGCTACTTACTTAGGTGATGAAATAACGGTAAATATTACTGCACAAAATGTTTCAGAAGGGAAAACAAAATATAATGTTGGTGATGTAGTAATATTTACTGCGACTACGAGTCAAAACCGAGATCAAAAAGAGTATGCGTATGATTGGTATGCTCCGGGTTGGAAAGTAGTTGATGGATATGGAACGAATCGTTTGATAGCAAAAGCCGGTGCGGATGCAGAAGTGGTAGAGCTAAGTGTAAGTACAATATCTGATAGGGATCCAAGAATTTGTGGGAGTAATACTGGTCAGATAGAAATAGTCTTGGAAGGGGGGGCAGCTTGCCCTGAACCAGCACTGACAGTAGATGTACCAGAGAATATATGTGAAGGTGGTGTTTACAAGTTATCAATTGTAAATCCAGACACAAATCCCGATCCTAAGAAAAGAATTAGATATGAGTTCATTCTTCCCTACGGAGTTGAGGTTGTTACGCAAGGGTATGGTTACGTATATGTAAGAGTTGTAGATATTGATGAGGATATAACACAACTTCCTTTCACAATAGTAGCTACAAATGCTAGTACTTGTGGTGTTGAGGCCATATGTAAGATAATACCTGTGGGCACTTGTCCTCCGGTTGTCTGCACAATTCCAGAAGTGAGTTTGGAAGGGCCAACTGAATTTGTTAACATACAAGAAGAAGTCACTTTTAGAGTAACTAATCCCAAGGATGGGGTGCAATATGACTTTGGCTTTACTCTTCCCGAAAATAATTACATAGTATTAGATCAGGGTTTAGATTTTATAACCATTTCGACTGTATTAGAAGAATACCAATTAGGAAGTTATACCGTGACTGTACTAGCTATTGATGGGGAGTGTGTAGGAAGTAAGACGTTATCATTCAAGGTAAACGATGCCCCCGGCGGGCCACTGCCAGTAACCTTGACCAGATTTGATGGTGCGTCACGCAATGGTTCTGTAGAACTGGCCTGGAGCACTGCTTCTGAAATCAACAACGACCGCTTTGAGATTGAGCGCAGCGCCAACGGCAAAGAGTTCAAGAAAGTGGGCGAAGTAAAAGGTAACGGTAACTCTACTGCTTTGATTGACTACGCTTACACAGACCGCAGCGCCGCCTCCGGAACCGTGTACTACCGCCTGAAACAAGTAGACTTTGATGGCAAGTCTGAGTACTCCAAAGTAATTGCCGTAAGCCACACTGGTTCAGCTAGCAGCACCGCCATGAGCGTGTACCCTAACCCGGTAACAGATGGTAAAGTGAGCCTCCGCTTCCAGCAGCAAGTAGACGGAAACGCCACTATTCGCCTGACAGACATGAGCGGAAGAGTACTTTACTCACAAGAAGCAGCAAACGTTAGTGCAGAGCACGACTTGAACCTGACTGGATTAAATTTGAAAGCCGGCATCTACATGATCTCTGTAACGGCCAACGGCCAGAGCAGCACACAACGGATCATGGTTCGGTAAGAAGAACTGGATTGATAGGATGCTAAGCAGGCAGCGATCTTTGGTCGCTGCCTGCTTCTTTTTTGCCCTATTCGCAAAGGGTTATAAATTTTTGGTTCGCTCTTTTTTGCCCATTTTTGGGAAAACAGTCGCCAAACAGATGCAAGCAGGTAAAGGTCTTTTTCATGATTTGCTGGTAGTGGAGTTCGCCAGTGTCTTGGCCGGGCCCAGCGTAGGGCAGTTCTTCGCAGAACTGGGAGCCGAAGTGCTGAAAATTGAAAGCCCCAAAAGCTGGGGAGACGTAACCCGTCGGTGGAAACTGCCTTCAGAAAACCCGGAAGAAACCGTATCGGCCTACTTTGCAGCGGCGAACTGGGGGAAGAAGTCCGTTTGCCTGGATCTGGCTGCCCAAGAGGGGCAAGAATTGATTTACAAGATCATCCGCAAAACTGACATTGTCCTGGCCAGTTTCAAGCCCGGCGATGCCGAAAAGCTGAAGATGGATTATGCCTCCTTTTCCAAAATCAACCCGAAAATACTGTACGGCCATATTACCGGTTACGGGAGTGAGGTGCCAGGAGCGGGGTATGATGCGGTGTTACAAGCCGAAGCGGGTTTCATGTACCTGAACGGTGAGAAAGGCGGTCCGCCCGTTAAAATGCCGGTCGCGCTCATAGACTTGATGGCAGCGCACCAATTAAAGGAGGGGCTGTTGGCGGGGCTTTACCGAAGAGAGAAGACAGGGCAGGGGCAGTACCTGGAGGTATCACTGTTGAAATCTGCGGTGGCTTCCCTCGCAAATCAGGCTACTAATTACCTGGTGGCAGGGGTGGCGCCGCAAAGGATGGGGTCTGAACATCCTAACATTGTCCCGTACGGCACCATCTTCCGGACATCTGATGACAAAGAGATTGTACTGGCTATAGGCGATGACCGGCAGTTCCAAGCGCTTTGCCAGATTTTGGAAGCACCTGACCTAGCCGAAGAAGCTAAGTACAGCACCAACCGCCAGCGGGTTCTTCACCGGGAATCTTTGCTTGAAGAGCTACAGGTCTTAATAGCTGGTTTTCCGCAGCAAGCGTTACTGCAGGAATTTACCAAACGCCATGTTCCTGCCGGGGCAGTACACAACGTGCCAGAGGCATTGGCACAGCCTTTGGTGCAGTCCCAGTTGTTGAGAAACGAAGAAGAGCAACCTGGTGGCGTGCGGCAAATCGCGTTTTCGGGTCCTTTTTCAGAAAGCTTGCCCATTTCTTCGCCACCAACTTTAGGGCAACATACCTGGCAGGTTTTGCAGGAAAGAGCTGGCCTCACGGCCGTGGCGTTGCAGGAACTTGCTCAAAAAGGACTTATCTTCCCGGCCAACTTAGAAAATAAATAACTAAAACGCGTTGCGGAAAGTACTAGTAAAGATACTTTGTCTGCATTGGCGCAGGAATATGTCTTACGAAACGGTACACCATGGAAGATAGAATTGAGACCATTTTTGAAGGTTTACGGCAGAAGTCAACCACCAAACAGACAATTTTCAGAAATACCCGTGAAGTCTTCGAGAAACTCAGAAGCTGCTCCATTGAGCTGGTAGAGAATCTAAGAAAGCGCATCAATGAGGTAGACGCCAGCGTTTTGATTGAATACCGGAGCATCAATGATTTTGAGTTCCATATCAAATTCTCTGGCGATTTGCTCATGTTTATCATGCACTCCAACGTAATCACGCTGCCAGAAGATCATGAATTGATGAAAAGCCGCTACGTGGAAGAAGATTTCCGGCGTAGGTTCTTCGGGCACATCATGGCCTATAACTTCATGGCCGATTCCATCAAGTATAACCGCTTAAACGACCCGGGCTACCTGCTGGGCCGGGTACTCATTAACATTGAAAACCACTTCTACCTGGAGGGAGTGAAGCAGTTGGACCTTACCTATAACGACATGGCCAAAAATGTCATCAATGAAGATACCCTGAAGGTATTCATAGAAAGCGCCATGGTTGCCTCGGTGAACAATGACCTGATCGCCCCAGACGTGGAGGAAATCAGGAAGATCACCGTGAAGCAGAAGCTGGAGGAACAGCAGGTGAGCACCCCGCAGAAAGTAGGTTTCTCCTTCAGCTACCAGCGCAAACCCAACGTGTATTGAGTAGCAAGTAACGCATATCACGTAGCACGATAAAAGCAGAGCGGCCTGGAAGAGTTTTCTTCCAGGCCGCTCTGCTTTTCTACTTTTCACTGGCACGAGTCTCCAGATTCGTGTCTACAGGTAATGGGTAGTCTCATACTACCCTCGTTTCGCAGAAACGAAACCACGTATTTAGGTAAACACGCTTCTGTAAACAAATTCTCCCCTTGAGGATTGCCCAAACGTGAGTTTGAGGCAGCGAGCGCAGCTACGAAGAGGGGTGTTTACAAAGGAGAGCACGCATTGCTGATTGTCCCCCTTTGAAGGGAGGTGGGGGATGATAAGGCAAGTTGAAGACCCAAAATAAGCAGCTATGAAAAATCTTCTATGGCGCGGAAGTTACTTCCGTGACTTTTGGAAACTAAGTAAGTCACGGAAGTAACTTCCGCGCCATAAATATCTCTGGAACGCCAGATCAGCACAAGTAATCATCTCCCTACCCCCTTCAAAGGGGGACGAAACGCGTGGAAAAACAAGTACAGTATAACTCAAAAGTACTGGTAGAAAAGGCCCTTCCAATTCTTGAGTTTCCCTCCTTTTAAGCTTGATTCAGTGAAAACAGGCTTAAAACCAAGTCTTCAGTCGTGATACGCACTACTTGATACTGAAAAACCTAGACAAACTCAGCCAATTCTAGCCACCGTTCGGTTTTGGTTTCTACTGCCGAGTTGATGTCTTTGATGCGTTGAGCCAATTCTGCTAGGCGTTTATGATCAGTAATGCCGGAATTCATTTCTTCCGTTAGCGTGTCTTTTTCGGCTTCCAATTGCTCTATTTCCTTCTCCAAGCGCTCGTACTCCTGCTTTTCTTTGAAAGAGGCTTTTCTTTTGGGAGTAGCTTCTGCTACCGGGGCAGCAGGAGTGGGAGTAGCCGCAGAAACAGGTTTGGCAATGGGTTTTACCTCATCTAGCTTTATATTCTCGCGTTCTTTGGCCCACTCACGGTAGTCTGTGTAGTTACCCGGGAAATCCCGTAGGTGGCCGTTTTCTTCAAACACGAATAAGTGTTCAACCAATCGGTCCATGAAGTAACGGTCGTGGGATACGATCAGCAGGGAGCCGCCGAAGTTCAAAAGGAAATCCTCCAGAATGTTCAGGGTTTGGATATCCAGGTCATTGGTGGGCTCATCCAGGATGAGGAAGTTGGGATTCTTGATCAGGACACGCAATAACTGTAGCCTCCGTTTCTCGCCACCGCTAAGCTTGCTTACAAACGTGTATTGCTGGGCTGGCGGGAACTGGAAGTGCTGCAGGAACTGGCTGGCCGTGATCACCTCGCCGTTGCCGGTTTCCACCACTTCGGCCACTTCTTTGACTACGTCAATGACCCGCTGGTTTTCATTGAAGGTAAGCTCTGATTGGGTATAGTAACCGAACACGGTGGTTTGGCCCGCAATAATTTCGCCGCTGTCAGGCGCTAAACGGCCGGTGAGCATGTTCAGGAAGGTAGTTTTGCCTGCGCCGTTGGGGCCTACAATGCCCACGCGGTCTTTCTTCCGGAAAATGTAGCTGAAATCATCCAGCACCACCTTCTCCCCGAAGCGTTTGCTCAGGTGGTCAATCTCCAAAATCTGGTTTCCCTGCCGCGTGCTCTTCACCGACAGTTCCAGGGAAGTGCGGGTGTCTTTCTGCGAGGTCTTGTCTTTGAGGTCGTAAAAAGCATCAACTCGTGACTTAGACTTGGTGCCTCGGGCGCGGGGCTGCTTGCGCATCCACTCCAGTTCTTTCTTCAACAGTTGCTTGGCCTTGCCCATTTCGGCGGCGTTGGCTTCTTCCTGCTCGGCCTTTTTCTCTACGTAATAGCTGTAGTTGCCTTTGTAGGTATAGACTTGGCCTCTATCTAATTCAGCAATTTCATTGGCTACCTGGTCCAGGAAATAACGGTCGTGGGTGACCATCAGGAGCGTGGTCTGCTCGGTGGTGAGCAGGTTTTCAAACCACTCAATGGTTTCCAGGTCCAAATGGTTAGTAGGCTCATCCAGAATCAATAGATCTGGTTCTTCAATGAGCACGCGGGCCATGGCTACGCGTTTCTTCTGTCCGCCGGAAAGGTGTTCTACCTGTACCTCCAGGTTCTGGATGCCCAGTTTGCCTAAGATCTGTTTGGTACGAACTTCATATTCCCAGGCGTGTAGGGTTTCCATGCGCTCCATCACCTGTTGCATACGTTTGTCTGACGTGTTAGGGTCTTCCAGGCAAGCTTCGTAATCTCTGATGGCATCCAGGACTTCGGTCTGGCCCGAGAAAATGGCTTCCTGTACCGATGCTCCCGCCGGAAACTCGGGCTGCTGCCACAGATAACCCACGCGTATGCCTTTGCGCACGCTTACGGTACCATTGTCTGGCGGAACGGTGCCCGCTAATATCTGAAGAAGCGTAGTTTTGCCGGCGCCGTTGGCACCAATGAGCGCAATGCGTTGGCCGCGGTTAATGCCGAATATAAGGTTCTGAAAAAGCCAGCGGTCGCCGTAACTTTTAGAGATAGAGTCTGCTGAAAGGTAATTCATGGGGCAAAGGTACGCAAACAGAAAAGCGTATACCAGAGCCCGTTCTGGTAAAAATGATAGAACACAAAAAAGGCCGGGGACAACCCGGCCTTTTTCATTGGCATGCTAGCTTATTAAGGCATTCCCTTAGTGGGAGTGGCCGTGGTGCATGCTACGGTTTGTAACCGCTCCATGATCAGGAACAACCCTGGTCATCATGGCTTGCAACAAAATAACAATACCTACAATTAAATGTGGCAGGTACACATATTCATCAAAATTGAAGATCCAAGGGGAAGCGGCTAAGAAAATACCAATCAGGTAATCCATGTTCAAGTGCATGTTCGCAGACATAGCTCTGAAAACGCCTACTTCCCAGTTAGTCATCAGGTTTTGTAAGATAATAACGGCACCAACAATTACAGGTACCCAAGTTTCGGCTCCTCCTCTGTCAAAGTCAAGGATAAACGGAGCAGCGATTAATACTAAACCCACCAGGTAATCCATGATCCCGTGGGCACGGGTTGATAATACTTTCATTTTTATTCCTCCTTTTTTAGTTTCAACTTGTATGGTCTTTTACGCCACCATATTTTAGATGGTTGCAATAAAGTCCATTTTAATTTTGTATTATAATAATATAGGTGTTTTTACGGATGGTCTGTTTTTGTATCATCTGGCCTTAGTGTATAGTGATGATAAAAGCAGAAAACAAGGAGCGGCCCATTGGCGTGTTTGATAGCGGAATAGGCGGTTTAACGGTTGCTAAGGCTATTAAAGCACATTTGCCCCAGGAGCAATTGGTGTATTTTGGTGACACTGCCCACCTGCCTTACGGCGATAAATCAACCGCCGCTATACAGGCTTATTCCGTAAAAATATGCGATTTGCTGATAAAGCAGAATTGTAAAATAATTCTGATCGCGTGCAATTCTGCTTCGGCGGCAGCCTATGAGTTAGTACGGGAGTATGTGGGCAGTAAAGCGCATGTCCTGAACGTAATAGACCCCGTGGTGCAGTTTGTGGGCGAAAGATTTTCACAGAGAACCGTGGGCCTGATTGGGACCAAGCAAACCGTAAACTCCAATGTCTATAAAAAGAAGATAGATGACCTGAACGCCAGCATCCGGCTGAAGTCTTTGGCCACGCCTTTGCTGGCTCCTATGATTGAGGAGGGCTTCTTTAACAACACCATTTCAGAGAGTGTCATCCAAACGTACCTCTCTGACCCAACGCTGGACGGAATAGAGGCCTTGATTCTGGGCTGCACCCATTACCCCTTAATCAAAGAACAGATAACTGCGTATTACAAGGGAAAAGTAGAAGTGCTTGATGCCTCAGAACTGGTGGCGCGGCACGTGGGAACCGTCTTGACGCAATTGGGAATAGCCTCTACCCGTTTACAGGGAGAGTCCCACTTCTACGTTTCTGACTATACTGCCTCGTTTGAAGCTTCCACCCAGCTTTTCTTTCAGAAGAAGGTAAATCTGGAGCATTATCCGCTTTGGGAGTAATAAAACCGCGTAATAGGCGACTAATCCTGTAGTTGCGTTTCAGGCTTACTTTACTAAAAACACGCCAGAATTGGCATCGTATTCAATTTATTATGAAAAAGCGTTACTTCCTCATTGGTGATTTCTCGCGCAACGTGCTGTTGGTGAGCGCCGCTGCGTGCCTTGGGTTGGCTTCCTGTTCAGACAACCGCTCTTCACAAGACCAAACCTCCACCGAGTGGAACGCCGGGGAAAATGCCCCGCAATACAGCCAGGGCGTGATCACTGAAATGACCGAGGTGAGCCCAGATAACTGGAAAATCACAGATGAGCGCCCAGCCGAAGCAGGTCAGGTGATGGCCATACTAAAGCACAATGACGGAAAAGTAGATACGCTGCAAGGCCTGGAATTGGAGCGCCGTATGCAGCAATACTCTCAGGCAAATCCGCATAACGGAACTGGCTTTAGCATGATGAACGTGCTGATGTGGAGCAGCATTGGGTATATGGCCGGTCGCATGATGAATCCTAACCCGGCGTATTACTCCAATCCTTCTACCATGCGTCGTACCGATGCCTGGCGCCGGCAAACCTACGCCGAACGTTCCAGAGGCGCCTCGGCGTTCAGAGGAACTACCGGTCAATACAGCCGTCCGGCCACTTCCACCGGAAATATCCGCTCCAGCAGACCTAGTAGCAGCCGTTCCGGTACATTTGGCGGAAGATCCAGCGGATTTGGGTCTTAAGCAGATTCCGGCCAGGGCATTCTATTTCTTTAACCTTCCTGTAGTAGGGCTGTTTTCTGGAAAGCAGCTTCAAAACACGTTGTTTCAACTAATCTTTCTACCCTTTAATTCAAGACGTTCACTTCTATGTCAGCCAGCTCACTTCCGGTTAAATTAATGCCGCACCACGGCGATGTCACTAAAATGGTACACCAAATGGGGTGGGAGTGGGTAGTTGAAGAAGAGTGCCAGACGTACCTTTCCGGCGAAGCGGTGGTACTCAACCAGAAAGACGCCGATGAACTGCTGGAAGCCGCGGCTACGCTCTATGAAATGATGGTAGAAGCTGTGCCCGATGAGTTGCCCGATGATTTCCTCCGCAAAATGGGAATCCCGGAACGGGTTTGGAAAGCCGTGCGGCACTCCTGGAACGATGAACGCCATTGGCACCTGTACGGCCGCTTTGATTTTGCGCAAACGCCTGAAGGGATAAAACTGCTGGAATTCAACGCCGATACCGCTACCTCTATCCCCGAGACGGCGGTGGTGCAGTGGGCCAGCCTGGCCGCTGCCGGTAAAAACGAAAGCCAGCAAGCTAACGGATTGTATGAAGCGCTGGTGGAACAGTTCCGTACCTGGCAAGGCCTCAACCCCGAACTGGAACCCGCGCTGTTACTGGTGTACCTGGGCGAAAGCAAAGAAGACTACACCAACTGCGAAGTATTGGCCCAAGCCGCCCGCGAAGCCGGGTTTGATACCCACATCTGCCCGGTAGAAGAAATGGAAGTCTCTACGTTGGGTGCTGAGCGGGGCATCTGGGCGCAGATTGGGGCCGAGCAGTGGCGCCGTTTCCCGTTCCTGTTTAAACTGGTGCCGTGGGAACTGTTCGCGCAACTGGAGCCCGAACTTTGCACCGATGTCATAGAACTCCAGTATTCGCGGAGCGTTATTATCGCTAATCCGGCGTATTCGCTTATTTTCCAGAGCAAGGGCATGTTGGCCTGGTTGTGGCAGCAGTTTCCGTACCATCCGTTGCTGCTGCGCACCGAGTTTACTTCTTTCTCGGGGAAAGCCGTGGAGAAACCTTTCTTCGGCCGCGAAGGCCAGAATATTCAGGTGCGCGAAAATACAGATGTTTCTTCTACCTCCGGCGAGTACAGCAACCAGCCCCACATTTACCAGGCCTGGGCCGAGTTACCGCAGGATGAACAGGGCTACCGCTATCAGGCCGGGGTTTTCTGGGCCGGTGAAGGCAGCGCCATCGGGTTCCGGCGGGAACGCGGCATCATCACCAACTTGTCGCAGTTTGTGGCGCACGTGGTGGAGTAGAGGTTGTATAACACTTTTTACCGCCCTTCCCTTCGGGCACCCCATCTAAAATAGGAGTGGTGTTTTAGTTTGCCGCCGCTATGGCACCGCTTTAAATACCTCGTAGTGTCTGGAGGTCCTGCGAGCGTCTGCGCCAATAGCTTTTTCCTTCACGCCAATCTGGAGATTGGCTGTTCGTTAGTGCGTAGAGCGCTGGAGCTAACTCTACGCACAGCAATGAATTAGCGTCAGCGGCTATACCAGAGAGGTAGAAACGGATATATACCACCAAGGTGATCACCGCTACTTCCTGTGTGACATAGAAGAAACGCTACGGGAAATTAGCTGAACTTCTTTCCTTCAGTAATACGCTCTACGGTTTTTAAGATACGGGTGTCTCTGGTTTCAGTGCGTTTTGCTTCGGTGACCCAGCGTACGTATTCTTTGCGGTGTGTGTAGGCCATCTGCTCAAACTTTTCTAGTTGCTGCGCCTCGGCTAAAGCTTGTTTCAAGTCTTCCGGAATTTCAATGACACTGCGTTCTGTTGATTTGGCTGCTGCGCCAGCCTTCAGTTGCGTGGCTGCCCGCAGGTATTCCACTAGCAGGTCTTCGTTTACCTCAGAGGCGTTGGTGAATTTGATGCTGCGCATGCCTTTGGCATCTGTGCTGCTGGTGAAGACGCCGTGTGGGTCTGCCAACAACGCGCCCTGAAAGAAAGACAAACTCACCTGCTGCTTGAATATTCCAAGGCCACACACCATACCCGGACCGGCTTTCTCGTACACGGGCACGCTCCATTTCCAGGTGGCTTTCAATTCTGGGTCGGCGGTGGCTATGGCACTTCTTATTTTCTCACAGATGGCTTTCGCATACTCTGGGGCACTGGCGAAGTAACTCTCAATCTTCTGCTCGTTTTGTTCTGGGGTCAATTTTGAAGTAGCCATACGGTAAGTTCGGGGTTAATGGAAGAAAGAGTTTTGGGCTTGTTTTTAGGAAAATGCACATGAAATGAACTTACCACCGAGCAGCTTTGAAACCAGCCACGGTGAAAAGTTCAGTAGGTAATGATGCCGGGAAACGCATGTTGTAGTACACTTCATGCAAGGTCTTGTTGCCGTTCAGGTAGAAGGTGAGGTCTGTGGCAATCCAGTTTTCTTTTACTTTTTTGTAGCCTTTTAAGTCTACTGCGTTCTGGCGTCCGGCGGTTTGTCTTACCGTTTTCAGGACCCAAAGCTTTTCCTGGTCAATGATGAAATGGCTTGATTTCTCTGCCAAAGAAGTAGCGCCTACTACATAAACTTTTCGGCCCTGCCAGGTAGTAGTGAATACTTTGGAAAGGTCGAAACCTGCTTCCTGCATCTGGGCTATGGTGCGGGCTACAGGCTGGTGGTACACATCAAACCCTAGCACCAATACTTCATGCACCCGGCGGCTACGGTGCTGCAAGGCATTAGCTTTGAACACATATTGGCTGTCTTGCGCGTAAAGTGCCCCGTTCCCCTGCTCAAACTCCCCAAACTTAATGACCAGTTTACCCGGAAATGCGATCGCCTCATGCCACACTTCAGATGAGGAGTCGGTAGGGCTTTTGTAACTTACTGCCGTCTGGTCAAAAGTGAAGTACGGGTTAAACTTGCCTTGGTACTTGTCGTGCATTTTCTGCAGAACTTCCTGTCCCGTGAGGGGAGGTGCCGCAGGCGCAAAGAAGTTGGTGAGAACCAGAAAAAAGGGCAGGAACACGTGTAGCAGCATAAACAATGGTTCAGGTTGAAGCCGAAAATAGAAAGATAATTCGGTTTATGGAAAAGCCGTTAAAAACAGAAAAACTTACTGGCCGCACGTGGCAGCGCGCAGCATCTAATGTAGAGCAGCAAAACGTAACATTTTTGTTTGAAGCCTGAGTTCTCAAAAACAGCAGCAAAGCATTTCCATCACATTGGCAATGTAAAGGCTCAAACTATCTTTTACCTTTGTCACCTTGAACATGCTAGTACTTATACTGAACAGAGAATTATACTCTGGCATAAAACCAGAAGGTTACCTGCGTAGGTTTAAACAAAGCTTGTTCAGTTAAATGGAAGGAACATGAAAGTAGAACAGATTTATACCGGCTGTCTGGCGCAGGGAGCTTATTACATTGAAAGCAACGGCGAGGCGGCTATCATTGATCCGCTCCGTGAAATCAAACCCTACCTTCAGAAAGCGGAGAAAAACCAGGCCCGCATCAAGTATGTGCTGGAAACCCACTTTCACGCAGATTTCGTCTCAGGACACGTGGATTTGGCCAAGGCAGCAGGGGCAACCATTGTGTTCGGGGCCGCCGCCCAGCCTGCTTTTGACGCGCATTTAGCGCAGGACGGAGAGGTGCTTACGGTGGGTAATGTTACCATTCAGGTGCTGCATACGCCGGGCCACACGTTGGAATCTGTGACCTACCTGCTCAAAGACGAAGCCGGAAAAGACTACGCCATCTTCACCGGTGATACCCTTTTCATTGGCGATGTGGGCCGCCCTGATCTGGCCGCAAAATCTGACCTGACCCAGGAACAATTGGCCAGCATACTTTTTTATTCGCTCCGCACCAAGATTATGCCCTTGGCAGATGACGTGTTGGTGTACCCCGCCCACGGGGCCGGTTCGGCCTGCGGGAAGAACATGAGCAAAGAGACGTTTGATACGCTGGGGCATCAGAAGCAGACCAATTATGCCCTGCGGGCCGATATGACCAAAGAAGAGTTTGTAAGGGAAGTGACCAGTGGTTTGCTTCCGCCGCCAAGCTACTTTCCTTTGAATGTGCAACTGAACAAGCAGGGCTACGCCAACATTGAAACTGTGCTCACCCAAGGCTTGCGGGCGCTTTCTCCAGAGGCTTTTGAAGCCACCGTGAACGAAACCGGAGCATTAGTGCTGGACACCCGCAAAGCCGCTGATTTCGCCTCGGGGCATATTCCTAATTCCATCAACATTGGCCTGGACGGAAGCTTCGCGCCATGGGTAGGAGAGTTGATCCCCGATATTCAGCAAGCCATTATTTTTGTAGCGGATGCTGGTCGGGAAGAAGAAGTGGTGACCCGCCTGGCCCGCGTGGGGTATGATCATACGCTCGGGTTCCTGCAAGGAGGTGTTGACGCTTGGAAAACTACTGGAAAAGAAGTGGAGACCCTGCCCTCCATCTCCGCACAGGAATTTGCCCAACAGTTTAAAGAAGAAAAGCTATTCATCATAGATGTCCGGAAACCAAGTGAATTTGACGCAGAGCATGTGGAGGGAGCTGTAAACGTACCCTTAAGCTCCTTAAATGACTATTTAAGCGAGATACCCAACACAGAACCTGTTTATGTACACTGCGCTGGTGGCTATAGGTCTATGATAGCAGCGTCTATCCTGAAAGCCCGTGGTTTCGATAACCTGATAGAGGTAGCTGGTGGTTTTAAAGCTATTTCAGAGACAGACGTGCCACGGACATCTTTTGTATGTCCGTCAGCCTTGGGTAAGTAGACGGTTTAAATAATACATTTTGACATGCTGAAAAGATTTTGTGGGAGAACTAGAAAAGCTTTTCTAAAACGCCACTACACCCTCGTTCATGAATAGCACAAGTCCCTCGCTCGCCTCTGGCGAGTGTGAGTTACCTGCGGCCTCTGGCCGATACTTTATGTTTTTTGATGTTTACTTAGCGGCGGGACGCCGCAGGTAGCTCACACTCGCCAGAGGCGAGCGAGTATCTTGTTTAGCATTACTTTCCCGGAGTTAAGCATAAAATAGATACTATTGAGGCGCAGATTTATTTCTGTGACTTTCATGACCTAACAGGGAACGAGGTAACTTCCTGTAACCAAATAAAAGTGCAGCAGCTACCGCACCAAATAGCAGTAAGCTTTGAACGAAACATCTCTTTAAAGCCTACTTTGCCCAAAATACCTTATAAACAGAATCACAACCTACTTCAAATCTTTCTTTGCTAACAGGTACCCAGCGCCTAATGCGGCCAGCATCACCAGAGAAAAAGGACCTTCGTTTAGTTTGATTCTACCCACCGATGGTATTTTTTCGGGGAACTCGGCATCCATGCCTGCTGCGCCGGGGAAGGTGAAACTTCCGGCTTGAGCCAGGTAAAAGATGGCCGGGAGCATGGCCCCTACTTTTAAATTCATTTCCTGATCGCCGTCTTTTTTCTGAAGGAGATACAGACTAGTGGAACCTAACAGGGTACCAGACAAGATGGTCATGGCATCATGAAACTTGGCGTGCGGCGTCCAGTTGGGGTTGAACAGGTGGGTTTTGTTCCAATCCATCAGGAAACCACCCACGGTGGTGAAGGCGGCTACCGCTTGTAAAATGGTGCGTCCGGGTGAAGTAGTGATCATCTTACATTAGTTTTAGAGGCAGAAACTTTTACTTTCTTGGATACGCAGTGAAAGGACACCGGTTCAGGGGCAGGCGGGTGCGAAGGCAGAATTCCATTTCGTCTCTAAACACTGCTATCCATCAGGCCACTACCAGACGAGTATGTTCTGGGGCTGTTTTATGAAAAACAGGCGCTAAACAGTCACTGAAAGAAAGTAAATTGCCTGTTGTTTCGCGGATCATTCAAAACCGTGAAACGCCGCCACCCGAAATCTGCATTCCATGTTCCAAACTACCAAAGCCCCATTGCCGGAGCGCATGCGCCCGCATAACCTTGATCAATACGCCGGCCAGAAACATTTAGTAGGTCCTAAGGGAGTATTGCGCCGGTACATTGAGGCGGGCATGGTGCCCTCCATGGTTTTCTGGGGACCTCCGGGCGTGGGGAAAACAACCTTGGCCGGGATTATTGCCGGACAGTTGAAGGTACCATTTGTGGCCATGAGTGCCATCAACGCTGGGGTGAAAGACATCAGGGATGTGATTGACCAGGCCCGTAAACGGCAAGGCACCGTGCTGTTCATTGACGAGATCCATCGGTTCAATAAATCACAGCAAGATGCGCTCTTAGGCGCAGTGGAAAAAGGGACGGTTACTTTGATTGGTGCTACTACTGAGAACCCTTCGTTTGAGGTGATTCCCGCCTTGCTTTCCCGTTGCCAGGTGTACATCCTGAAATCTTTGGAGAAGGAAGAACTGGTGGAACTGGTGCAGAAAGCCTTGACCGAGGACGAGGTGCTGAAAAAGCAGAACATTGAGGTGCAGGAATACGAGGCGCTGCTCACCATCTCGGGTGGCGATGCCCGTAAATTGCTCAACCTGCTGGAGATTGTGATTGACGGCAGCGGGCAGCAGGAGAAACTCGTTATCACCAATGAGATGGTGAAGCAGATTGCGCAGCAGAACCTGGCCTTGTATGACAAAGGCGGTGAGGCACACTATGACATCATCTCGGCGTTTATCAAATCCATGCGCGGTTCAGACCCCAATGCCACCATATACTGGCTCGCCCGCATGATTGAAGGCGGCGAAGACCCCAAGTTTATTGCCCGGCGCATGCTGATCATGGCGTCTGAGGACATCGGCAACGCCAACCCTACGGCTATCATTATGGCAAACGAGTGTTTCCAGGCGGTGAACGTGATCGGGTACCCCGAGTGTGACATTATCTTGTCGCAGTGCGCTATTTACCTGGCTACTTCGCCCAAGAGCAATGCGGCGTACAAAGCCATTAGAAGTGCCCGGGCCATGGTGCGGGAGCAGGGGAGTCCGCCGGTGCCGCTGCATCTGCGCAACGCGCCTACCAAACTCATGAAGGAAATTGGCTACGGAAACGAGTACAAGTACGCCCATGATTACGAAGGCAACTTCGTGCCGCAAGATTTTCTGCCAACAGAACTCAAAGGCACCATCTTCTTCAACCCCGGCAACAACGCCCGCGAAAACGAGATGCGCAAGAACCTGCGCAACCAGTGGGGAGAGTGGTATAAGTATTAATTGACGTTGCTGGTGGTTTTCAGCGAGTCTGGAGACTCGCTTCATCCTTAGTCACGAGACTGGAGTCTCGCGACAGTATGCAAAAAGGTAGGGGCAATCCTTGTGGTTGCCCCTACCTGCACGAGTACAAAGCATATAAAGGGCAACCACAAGGGATTGCCCCTACAATCTTTAGTATATCTAAGCCAGAATCTCTTGCAGAATTTCTTTAGTGAGGGGCTTGGTGAGAAATCCGGCTACGGGGTATTGGAGGGCTCTTTCTTTGTCTATGGGGTTAAGCGAACTGCTGCACATGTAGACTTTGGTGTGGCTCAGGTCAACGCCGTCTGACTTGGTGGCTTCTTCCAGGAACTCAAAGCCGTCCATTACGGGCATGCGTATGTCCAGAAAAAGAAGGTCGGGGAGTTTGTTGTCCTGGGCAGCGGCAAATTCCCGAAGTTTGGTAAGTGCTTCCTGACCGTTCTTGGCGGTGATGATGTTATTTCCAAACCCAACTTTCTTCAGGATGAGTTTGGACACAAAAATCCAATTGTCATCGTCATCCACTACCATCACGGTTTGGACCTGGTGCATTTTTTCTGGGGGTGCTACCACTGTGCTCTGCTCCTGCATGTAGGTGATTGATGATAGTGAAACCGAAATAAAGGTAGTTTGTTTACGGGAATATGCTACATGGCCGCTTTAAGGTAAACTTTGAACTCAGTGCCTTCGCCCTCTTTGCTATCTACTTCAATTTTTCCGCCTGCGTTATCCACTATCCGTTTTACCATGAAGAGGCCCACTCCTGAACCTTCTACGTGGTCATGAAACCGCCGGAACATAGTGAATAATTGCTCCTGGTTGCGTTCGTTTATACCTAAACCATTGTCTTTGACACGCAGCACCACGTAAGGTTCTTGCAACAAAGTATCTATTTCAATGATACATTCCCGTTCTGGGGACTGGTATTTTATAGCGTTGCTGATGAGGTTGTATAAGATGCTTCTAAAGTTCTTCTTGGAAAACCTGAGTTGGTGCACCTGAAAATCGGTCTTCATAAAACAAGTTTTCAGTTTGGCAGGAAAGTTCAGGTCTGCCATGATATCGTCGTAGATGTCTTGTATGTTGGTGACAATGTCTTCGGTAGCGTCTTCTGCGGTGTCTTTCTGCAACTGGCTTATGGCAGCCAAATCTTCTATGGTACGCTTGAAGCGGTTCACCGAAGCCATGATTCGCTCCAGCACTTCTTTGGTCTCAGAGGTAAGGGTATTTTCTTCCTGTAGCCTGTCTTCCAGGTGGTCTATGAGCGCTTCTATGTTAGTGATGGGAGAACGTAAGTCATGCGAGGCGGTGTAAATGAAATTATCCAGGTCATGGTTAGTTCTCTCCAACTCACTGTTTTTGCGCTCCAGGGCATCTTGCTGGCGTTCGGCCAGTTTGTCTTGCAATTCTTTCTGCTTGGTGAGGTCGCCGGTTATCTTAGTAAAGCCAATGTGCTGCCCGTCTTCAGAAAAAATAGGGGTAAGCGTAACGGTTGCCCAAAAAAGTGAGCCGTCTTTGCGTTTGCGCCAGTTTTCGGCTTCAAAGGAGCCATTTTGCAGTGCCAACTCTAACTCCCGCTGGGGGTGACCAGCCTTTTGGTATTCATCAGGATGCAGAATGCCGTAGAACTGGCCAATAATTTCCTCCTCAGTATATCCCTTCAAGCGTTCAGCCCCTACGTTCCAGGCTGTGATAATGCCGTTGGTATCAGTGGCGAAAATAGCATAGTCCTTTACCTGGTTTACAAAAAAGGAATTGATGCTCTCTGGTGAATCAATAAGGGCCATAGATGTCTTTACGGGCGAAAAGGTGATTTTTTGTTTTTACTTGAAAAGGCGGAAGAAGGTTTATACGTTGTTTCCTGCAGAATAAAAACCCGAATCTTACAATTTGCTTTGTTTAATACATTATATAGAGTAAACTTTACAGGATTCTAGATTGTATCAATAACAGAGGCGGCCTTCGGGATTATAGCGTTTCTTACGCATTTCACCATGAATACCACCTTTCTATTTGAGGCTTTAGTTGAAAAAACACAGCAGGCTTACTTTGCCTATGACTGCAACTTAGAGCAATTCACTTACCTGAGCCCCCGTTTCCAGGTCCTGTTTCAATTACCCACCCAGAATTCACCTAAAGATTCTCTGCTGGCCCTTGTCCATCAAGATGACCAATGCCACGTATCTGAGACGCTGGCTAGACCCAGAACGCAGGGTGCCTGCCCACAACTTGAGTTTAGGATACAACTTCCCCAACAGGAAGAACAGTGGGTGTGCCTGCACGCTAATTTAATACAAGAAGTTCCAGAGCAATGGTTTCTCATTGGTCACGTAGAGGACGTTACAGCCCAGCGCACCTACAATGACAATGTTAAAAAGTATTCCAATAAAAAGAATTCTGTTCTGAATATTCTGTCTCATGATTTGGCTGGCCCGTTTGGGATGATTGGAAGTCTTTCCCAACTACTTGGCGAACACTTAGGAGATTCCGCTGATGAGGAAGCCCACCACCTTATTTCCCTTATTGAGCGCAACAGCCAGAGTGGAGTACGCCTTTTGCAGGAGTTCATGAATCAGGAATTTCTGGAATCTGTTAACACAGATGTTATCACCCGGCGGGTGAACCTGGTAGAAAAGTTCAGGGAAACGCTGGAGGTGTACCATGATGGACTTGGAAGTCTGGTGAACATCAAGATTGAGTTCAAGCCAAGTAATAAAGAAATCTATGCCCAGGTAGATGACATCAAATTTCTGCAGGTCATCAACAATTTAGTTTCCAATGCCCTTAAGTTCACTCCCGATGGAGGTTCCATTACCATTAGCCTGGAAGAAGAGGAGCAGAACATATTGGTGAAAGTAGCCGATACTGGGGTGGGAATTCCAGCGAAGTACCATGCAGACCTCTTTGATAAATTTACCGCCGCCCGCCGCCCGGGTTTAAAAGGCGAGACATCTACTGGGTTGGGTATGTCCATCATCAAAACCATTGTAGAATGGCACCACGGTAAAATCAGTTTTGAAAGCACCGAAGGCGTAGGTACTACATTTTACATTTGGTTGCCCAAAAGCTAATCTGCATCTTGCCTGTAAGTTTAAAGTCTATTTCTGCCTTGTTTTCAAGAAAATAAGGCTGTTTTCCTGATTCAGTTCAATCTCAGTGTCTATTTCAACTAGATATATTTCAAGTAAATCATTCCTGGTTAGGCTTTAATTGGGTCCTGAATTCTTCTGCATTTCTTTGTATAATGCTAGAAGTGGGTTTGCTTCAAAGCAGTCAATTCCTTGTTTTATTTGTAGCCTCCGGTGGAGTAAGCGACTGCTTTGTAACCTGATTCCCTTTAATTTATTTTCTGCTGAATTACTGTTCATCCGCAAAGCGGAATTATTGCTTTTTTATTCGCTGATCTTTAGCTGTTTAAGCAAGAAATGCGCAGAAATACCTGTTTAGGTGCTTATTTACGAGGCGTTTAGCGGTAAATACGGTTTTTTCAGGCGCATACCCCTAAATATTCCCCGTTCTCTAACTATACTTTTCTTCTAGCGTAATTTCCTGAAAATAGTAATTTAATTCTTCTAATTACCAGGGAATTAATCTTGTAATCCACTAGACTTTTAGATTATTCAGCAGACAGACTTTTGTATTTCTATCAAACGTACTGCTGTTGCAATAGATAAGGCAAATTCATCCAGTACCAAACCTGGAATTTGCTTTCAAACTCAAGTCTAAAATTTAAATGTATGGAGAAAAGTGAAAATCAGAATCCTTGTTTTCCAGAAGTATGGGCGGGTTTGGAATGTACCGTTAACCGGGTAGGAGATGAATACCTGGACCAGATGCAACTGAATGGTCACGCCTTACGGGAAGAAGACATTGCCTTGTTTGGCTCCATTGGGGTACGTAAAATGCGCTACCCTTTGCTTTGGGAGTTAACCGCCCCCAACGGCCCCGCCACCGCAGACTGGACCTGGGGCGACCGGCGCTTGAAATTACTCCAGGAAAACAACATAACCCCCATTCTTGGCTTGGTGCACCACGGCAGTGGCCCCCGGCACACCAACTTGGCAGACCCTTCTTTTCCCGAAGGAGTAGCCGAATACGCCCGGGCTGTGGCAGAACGCTACCCTTGGCTGGAATACTTTACTCCCGTCAATGAACCTTTAACCACCGCCCGCTTCAGCGGATTGTATGGGGTTTGGTATCCGCACGGCAGAGACGGCAAAACCTTCGGGTTAACGTTACTGCACCAATGCAAAGCCACGGTGCTGGCTATGCGCGCCATTAGAGAGGTGATTCCTCATGCCAAACTAGTGCAGACCGAAGACTTAGGCAAAACCTACAGCACGCCTTTACTGGCCTACCAGGCGGCCTTAGACAATGACCGCCGCTGGGTGAGTCTGGATTTGCTTACCGGTACCCTTACGCCAGAACATTCCATGTGGAAGTACTTCGTGGACTGCGGTATTCCGGAGGAAGATTTGCAATGGTTTAGAGATAATCCTTGTCCGCCAGATATGATAGGGATCAACCATTACCCCACCAGTGAACGGTATCTGGACGAGAAAATGGATGGGTACCCAGAGTGGTCACATGGCGGCAACGGAATTCACCAATACGCCGACGTAGAAGCCCTTCGGGTGAAAACAGATGACCCTGCTGGGTTCTATTCTGGCCATAAAGTGCTCTTGCGCGAAGCCTGGGAACGCTATGGTTTGCCCATTTCCGTCACCGAAGTACATATTTGCGGTACCCGCGAAGAACAGGTGCAGTGGTTTAAGCACGTCTGGGATTCCTGTACGAATTTGAAAAAAGAAGGCGTAAACGTGGTGGGCGTGGCCGCCTGGTCTTTACTGGGCACCTTTGACTGGGTGAACCTGGTTACCCGCGCCGATGGCTTCTATGAACCTGGCGTCTTTGACGTGCGCGGACCAAAACCTCGGCCTACCGCTTTAGCCAAAATGCTGACCCAACTAGCCCAGGGCAAGGAGTACGACCATCCTTTGTTCCATCTGCCCGGCTGGTGGCAGCGCCCAGACCGCTATTTCTATCCGTTCACCGATGAAACCCGCCAGGAACATTCAGATATTTTCCTGCGCAGGGAGGAGAGTCGGTTTGGTAGGGGAACCAAAGCCGTCTGGCGCCTGAACTGGAACCCCGTCTATGAAACCGAGACTATTCCCGAAGGCGATGGCCTCACCGAAAAAGAAGTGCTTCACCTGGAAGATACCACCCAACCTATCCTCATCGTTGGGGCTACCGGTACCTTGGGCAGTGCTTTTGCCCGCATCTGCGGAGACCGGCATATTCCCTACCGCTTGGTAAGTCGCAAACAGCTGAACATCACAGACCCCTTTTCTATTGAGCGGGCCATGAATTACTACAACCCGTGGGCAGTGATCAATGCGGCCGGTTACGTGAAAGTAGATGAAGCCGAAGAAGATGCCGACGCCTGCCACTTGGTGAACTCCCATGGCGCCATGCTGCTGGCCGCTACCTGCCAGAAACGGGAGATCCAATACCTGACCTTTTCCTCAGACCTGGTGTTTGACGGGTTAAAGCAACAGCCTTACACCGAGAGCGACCCAGTAAACCCCTTGAACGTGTATGGCCAGAGCAAAGCCCAGGCCGAAAAGTACGTGATGGATATGCACCCACAAGCCTTAGTAGTACGCACCAGCTCTTTCTTTGGGCCCTGGGATGATTTCAATTTCCTGACGCTCATGATCAAGCAACTAACCCAAGGAAACACGTTTTTAGCCCCGGAAGACATCATCATTTCGCCTACCTACGTGCCAGACCTGGTGAATGCCTGCTTGGATTTATTGGTAGACGAGGAAACCGGAATCTGGCACCTAACCAATGAAGGGGAAGTCTCCTGGGCAGAACTGGCCCGTAAAGCCGCTGAAATAGTAGGTCTGGATACCGGATTGATTCAAGGATTCTCCGCGAACGAACTGCAAGGCCAACAAGCCCCCCGTCCCAGATACAGTGCCCTCAGCAGCGAGCGCGGTCAAATCCTACCTGCACTGGAAGATGCCCTGCATCGCTATGCTAACCGCATGAAATGGGCAAACAGAATCGCGATTAACGCCTGATTTTCAGAAATCAGCTTAAAAATGAAAATAGTGTTTGTTGATGTTTGGTGTCAGAAATACCTCTTCTTTTTGAAGAGGTATTTCTTTTTACATGGGAAGATGGTGTTTGCTTAAAGGGCCTTCCATCTTAGGCCAGGAGGTGCCTTTGAACAAAGTAAATACTAGAGGGTAAAATTTTAGCTCTCGTGCCATTGTTGGTGTTATCACCAACAATCCTTTATCAGCTCCTTTCTCAAAACTGCCATCAAACTGAACTGATGAAAAAACTATATTAAAGCCTATGACACGCATTCCGTCCCCTTTGAAGGTAGGGCCGTTAAGTTCTACATTGGAGGCTTAAACTGCGGTAAAGTCCATTGCCTTTATTGCAAAATTTGAGGCTAACGCCTCACTGAAGTTGCAAACTTCAGCTCATTTTAGGTCCAAGTTGAAAACTTGAACCATATCATTTTTTAGAACTTAACGGCCCTACCTTCAAAGGGGGTAGGGGGATGATTACTCATGCTGGTCATGGCATTCCCGAGGTGCTTTAGTTGATTTCCTGTGGCAACTGCTTTCAGGTTCTTCCGGCGTCTTTGTCATCCCCCTACACCTTCAAAGGGAGACGGAATGCGTGAAAACTCGGGAGGTTACAAATAAGTGAATTCCCGAATTCTTGTTGGATAGTCAAAGAGAAAGAAAAGTTACTCTTTCTCTTTCAGCCAGTAGCGTACGCCAAAGGACAAGCTCATGATGTCTGGGTAGCCGGGTACAAAGGAAGTGGAGAAATCGGTGCGGTCAGAGAGGCGGAAGTTGTACTCAAACTCACCGGCGTACCAGATCATTTTGTACTGCCATCTGTCTTCGGGGTTACCCCCGAAGAAGGAGGTGGAAACGTTGTAGCCTTCCAGTTCAGACCAGTTGCGGCGGTACACCAATGTTGGGCCCAAACCCCCGTTCAAAGAATGCCGACCGGCCTGGAAAATGACGGCGCGAACGCCCAGATGGGTGAATCCGGCAAAACGCATGGCGCAATCGGCGTAGAATGCCTGGATGGCTTTCACCGAGAATTTACTGTCTGAGATAAAATGTTCGTAGCCTACGCTGGCTCCCACGTTCAACACCAGATAGCCTTTGCCATCGGGGTTTAAGGGCATGAGTTCGGCATTGTCATCACCCTTGGGGTGCAGGGTTAGTCCGAAATATTTGAAATTCAGGTTCCGCTTGTATTGCGCTTGGGCAGAAAGAGAGCCCAAAAAGAGAAGCGCCAGTAGAATGCATCGTGTCATGTCACCCAATATACGGCAGCGTGGCTTTTTTGCTACTTCAAACCGGAAACCTGTCAACGAGAAAACAAAATTACAGAAACAGACGCACCTACTTTCTCTTGTCATCCTCTTGCCATCCTGAAAGGATATGGGTGGCGAGCAGATGTAACGCCTATGGTTAGTAGAAAGATAAAATCTATATCGAATTTGTACTGCGATATAGCAGGTATTGCGTCTCTACAAAGGCCTTTTAACCATCACCCAGTTTCAAATTATTTTCTAGGTTGGCTAACTCACTTCAAATGAAACATAGAAGTAAACCGATTGTTTTTGAAGGATTTAGCAGCATCTCACTTGTAGTCCACGGCGGAGCTTGAAGCATGGTAGGCCACTAGAACAGGGTAAGATAGGCGTGAAACTAACGTTCTGTAAGTATTTTGTTAGTTTAACGACTAATGTACCAACACCACAGGCCAAGGTCTGTGCCTCTATTTCATTTAAATTTTAGTATGCGACAGTTTTTGAAATTTGTGCTGGCCAGCATGGTTGGCTTGTTATTATTTATTGTGGTGGGGTTCGTGATTTTGCTGGGCATAGCGGCCGCAGCTTCTTCCAGCGATACCGTCAGTATTGCGGAGGGCTCTGTGCTGGAAATTGAATTGAATCAACCGGTGGTAGAGCGTACGCCCCGTAGCCCCTTCGCCGAGTTTGGCATGGAAGAAGTATTTGGCCAGCAGGGAATTGGGCTGGATGAAATCAAAGCTTCTATCAAGAAAGCCAAAGCCGATGACAAGATCAAAGGCATTTTCCTGAACCTGGATCTGCTGCAGGCGGGCATGGCTTCTGTAGAAGAAATCAGGAATGCACTGCTGGACTTCAAAAAATCAAAGAAGTTTGTGGTGGCCTACAGCGAACTGTCTACCGAGAAAGCCTATTACCTGGCCTCCGTGGCCGATAGATTTTACCTGAACCCCCAGGGCACCCTGGAGTTTAACGGCATGAGTTCAGAAGTCATGTTCTTCAAAGGCACCCTGGAGAAACTGGATTTACAGCCCTACATCTTCAAGGTAGGCGAGTACAAGAGTGCCGTGGAGCCGTTCATTCTGGATAAAATGAGTGACCCCAGCCGCGAGCAGACCCAATCTTTCCTGAACTCCCTCAATGATTTCATGCTGAAAAACATTGCCGCCGCGCGGAACAAAAGCTTCGCCGATATTAAGAATATCTCAGACTCTATGCTGGTGCACAACGCAGATGATGCGCTACGGTTAGGGCTGGTTACCCACCTGGGCTACTATGACGAGGCCACCGATTTCATGAAAAGCAAAGCCGGGGTCAAGAAAGACAAAGAACTGAAACTGGTAAACCTGGGCACCTACAAGAAAGCCGCCGATCCAGAGAAGAAAGAAGGTTCCTCTTCTAACAAGATAGCCGTGATTTACGCCTCCGGCGATATAGTGGGCGGCGAAGGCGATGATGCGTCTATTGGCAGCGAAGGCATGTCCAAAGCCATCAGAAAGGCGCGCCTGGATAAGAGCGTGAAAGCGGTGGTATTGCGCATTAACTCGCCGGGCGGAAGCTCCCTGGCCTCAGACGTGATCTGGCGCGAAGTGATGCTCACCAAGAAAGTGAAACCCGTCATTGCCTCCATGTCAGATGTGGCCGCCTCTGGCGGGTACTACATTGCCATGGCCTGTGATACCATTGTGGCGCACCCTACCACCATTACGGGCAGTATTGGCGTGTTTGGCATGATGGTAAACTCAGAGAACTTCCTCAAAAACAAACTGGGCATTACCACAGACCGTGTCAAAACCGGCAAATTCTCAGACGTGCCCACGGTGACCAGAGCCATGACGCCCTATGAGAAAATGCACATCCAACGCGAAGTAGAGCGTATCTATGATGACTTCACCACCAAAGCCGCCCAGTCCAGACACATGCCCGTTGAAAACCTTCGTAAAATAGCCTCGGGCCGCGTGTGGTCAGGCATTGAGGCCAAGCAGAACGGATTGGTAGACGTGTTGGGCGGTATGGAGCAAGCCATTGCCATTGCCGCCAGAAAAGCCAAACTGAAAGAAGGCGAGTACCGCTTACGCCAGTTGCCCGCCCAGAAATCCTTTATGGATAATCTGTTCTCAGACACGCAGGCGCAGGTGAAAGCCTATTCCTTACGGAGCGAATTAGGCGATATGCTGCCGTACTACCAGCAATACAAACGCGTCATGCAAATGCAAGGCATTCAGGCGCGTCTGCCGTTTGAGATAGAAGTTCAGTAAGCTAATAATTTCACTCGCTCGCGTCCCGCGAGTGTGAGCTACCTGCGGCCTCTGGCCGATTCTCTGCTCATTTAGAATAAATGGACACAAAGCGGCGGTACGCGGCAAGTAGCCCACACTCGCGGGACGCGAGCGAGTGATTTAGTATGACAGCCAGCTATTGATTGACTAAGAATGAGACTGCCTACGGGTAGTCTCTTCTCTTTTTAGGGCGGCAGAAGAAACCAGTTTTAAGCTTTTTTTCTGAAATTGCCGCATCCCCGAACCAATCTGTTTTAAGCCGGTTTTTCAGAAATCAGCTTCTAAACAGTATAATCAAACCAACAGACATGATGAATAACCTGAAAGAAGCCGCCCAATTTATCCAGGAGAAAACAAACCATTACCAGCCCGATTTCGGGATTGTGTTAGGTACCGGCCTGGGCGCTTTGGTGCAAGACTTAGCAGTGGCCTTTAGCCTGAACTACGCAAATATCCCGCATTTCCCGGTATCTACCGTAGAAAGTCATTCCGGGAAATTGATTTTCGGAGAGCTGGGTGGCCGTAAGGTGGTGGTCATGCAGGGGCGCTTCCATTACTATGAAGGCTACAGCATGGAGCAGGTGGTGTTTCCCATCAGGGTTATGAAGTTGCTGGGCGTTAAAAAGCTGTTCGTGAGCAACGCCGCCGGTGGCCTGGACCCCGCCTACAATACCTCAGACTTAATGGTCATAACAGACCATATCAACCTGCAACCCACCAACCCGCTCATCGGCAAAAACCTGGACGAACTGGGGCCGCGCTTCCCAGACATGAGCGAGCCGTACAGTGAGCACCTGGTGCAGCAAGCCCTGGAGATTTCCCAGACGAACAACCTGAACGTGAGAACCGGCGTGTATGTGAGCGTGCCGGGTCCCATGCTGGAAACCAAAGCCGAATACCACTACCTCAGGACCATTGGCGCCGATGCCGTAGGCATGAGTACCGTGCCCGAAGTGATTGCCGCCGTGCACATGGCTCTTCCCGTTTTCGCCGTCTCCGTCATCACCGATCTTTGCGTACCGGGCAAAATCAAGAAAGTAGAGCTACTGGATATACTGGAAGCCGCCGCCAAAGCCGAACCCAACATGACCTTGTTGATCAAGGAACTGATCAAACGGCAAGACTGAAAAGGGAGTTCTGAGTCTTGAGTTCAGAGTCCTGAGTCAAGTGGCCGTATCTAACTATTTTCTTTCCCAAATTGTCATCCTGTCCCAAATTGTCATCCTGAAAGGATCTTGTGGGCGAACTAGATAGACGTATGACGAATTGCAGCAAAGTTGCTTTTCCTTTTTGAGGTGTTTTCAAGAAAGTAGACCTTAAAACAGGATACACCCATCCATCCAAAGCAGTTGGCCACGGGAAACTCCCGTGGCCAACTGCTTTTCATAAACTCAACCTTAGATCAGATTCTTGCTTGTTTTCTGAAATTCGAGCTTCTATCATTTGATAATCAACTCCTTGGATTGGTAATTTAGATGGGTGAAAACCCCAAATCCGCCAGATACAGTTGATTTAATGGTTACAGGTTGGGCAAAAGGGTTACCGTTGGCCCGGCGGGCATCTTCGGTGCTACGCACAAAATCTGAGTACGCTTCGTCTATGTGGAACAGCCTAATGGTTAAGGTGTCGTTACGTTTGAAGCGGTAGGTGGTAGTATAGGTAATTTTCTGGCCGTTGCGCAGGCGGTCATTTATTTCAGAATCCAGCTCACTTTCTATGCCGGTGCTGTCTTTCTTGTGGGCCAGCAGCCGGTAGAAATTTTTTTGGGCCGGGTCATCTTTCCAGCGCACCAGCAAATAAGCTTCCTGGCTTTCCTTGGGTTTGTCATTGAATTTATAGCCTATGCTGTCAAAGGGCACGGGCGGAAGCACGGTGGTGGAGCCTACAATCTGGCGGCCTTTGGCATCGGTGATCAGGAGTTTGAAGACATCGCCGGGTACGGCTCTCACTCTGCGGCGGTTAAAGTGGGTGTACACTTTCTCGTTCACTTCATCTACCAGCAGGGTGTCTTCCAACACCACGGGGGGCTCATTGTTCTTGGTAATGGTAACGGTAGCGCCTTCCACTAAAAGGGCTTCAGGGCCGGCAAAATAACTGGAAGACTCCTGCAAGGCCAGTTTCATGGGCTCGCCGTTCACCAGGTAACATTCCACCACCATCTGCGTGGGTAAATTTGGCAAAGGCACCTCAATCTCCTGCTCCATGTCACAGGAAGAAAATATGGCGGCCAAAGAAAGCAGCAACAGCCAGGGCTTATAGGCAGCGGGAATTCTCATTAGAATTTGAAGTTGTAGGTGATGGAGGGAATAACCGGAAACAAGGAAACCTGTTTGGCCACAAACCCCGTGATTTGATCTGATTCTTCGTCTCTAAGGGTTTCAAAAAAGACGAAGTATGGGTTACGGCGGTTGTAGACATTGTACACGCTAAACGTGAGGTCTGAGGTGCCGCGCTTAGGCCGAAGTTTGTACACCAGACCCAAATCCAGGCGATGATAAGCCGCCAGTCTGAACGAGTTTCGTTCTGGGTAGATGGGAATCACCGTGAAGTCTTCGCCGTTCACATCCTGGAAAATGAAGCGTTGCACCGGTAGCGAATAGGCATTGCCCGTGCCGTACACAAAGGTGGCCGTGGCCTGAATGCGCTTGTTCACTTCCTGAATGGCCACTACAGACAAGTCATGCCGCCGGTCAAAGCGGGTAGGGAAGGTCTTGCCATTGTTCAGGTCGGGGAAGGTGCGGTTAGACCAGGACAGGGTATAGCCAATCCAACCGGTAGTTTTTCCGTCTTTCTTCTCCACATAGAATTCCTGGCCGTAACTCTCGCCGGTACCAAACACAAATTCCTGCTCTAAATCATTATTCCCGAAGATTTCCGCCCCATCTCTCAAGTCTAACTGACGGTCCATCTTCTTGTAATACGCCTCGGTACTGAACAGGTATTTGTCTTTATACAGTTTGGTAAGACCAAGTGTGTATTGGTCAGAACGCTGAGGTTTTACGCCGGGGCTAGACGGGTACCAGATGTCGGTGGGAAGGGAGGCCCCGGAATTGGAGATAAGGTGCACGTACTGAAACATGCGGGTATAATTGGCTTTAAGGGTAAGCGTTTCCGAGAACCGGTAACTGGCCGCTGCCCGGGGCTCAAGCCCGAGAAAGTTCTTCCCGTTGTTCAGGAAGCCCGATAAACGCAGCCCGTAGCTTAACGTGAAGACCGGACTCAACGACCAATCATCAGATGCATAAACGCCGTATTCCTGTCCTCTATAGTCATTGCCTGCCCCCACGTTCACAGAGCCATCCTGGCTGTTGGCTTCCAGGCGGCCTACTGTAAACTGATGATCCGTAAGGGAGCCGCCAAAACGCAGGTGGTGTTTCTCGGTAGGAATATATTCAAAATCAGATTTCAGGGTAAGGTCTGTAATGTTAGAAGTAAGGCTGAAAGAGAAGATGTCTAGCTGGTTTTTGATCTCATACTCGTAATTAGACGCCGAAAACGTGTTGTTTACGAAAAAGCGGGGCGAAAACTGGTGCACCCAACGCGCCGAGCCAACTTTGTTTCCCCAGTTAAAATTGAAATTGAAATTCTCGTCATTGAAGGTGAAGAAGTCACGACCATAGTACCCACTGATGAAAAGGCGGTCGTTGGGACCAAGTTCAAAACTGGCTTTGGCGTTGAAGTCATAGAAATAATAGTCGGGGATGGGGCTCCAGTCTGGGTCTCTTTCTTTGGCTGTGTTGATCATGCGGGTGAACACGTCCACGTAGGTGCGGCGTCCCGAGATCAGGAAAGAAGACTTGTCTTTTTGGATAGGCCCTTCCACCGATAAGCGAGAAGCAATCAACCCAATACCACCGGTCACGTCATATTCTTTCCGGTTTCCTTCGCGCAACTTCACGTCCAACACGCTGGAAAGCCGACCGGCAAACTGGGCCGGGAAACCGCCTTTGTACAGTTCCACCCCGCGTACTGCGTCTGGATTGAACACGCTGAAAAAACCGAATAAGTGGCTGGGATTATACACCAGAGCATCGTCCAATAACACTAAGTTCTGGTCTGAACTACCGCCTCGCACAAACAAGCCGCTACTGCCCTCGCCGCCAGACTGAATACCGGGTTTAAGTTGTAAGGTCTTGATGATGTCTACTTCGCCAAACAGAGCCGGCAACAGCTTCGCCTCGCGGGAAGACAGGGTTTCCACGCTCATCTGCGGCGTGGAAAGGCGCTCCTGAAACGTGTTCCGTTCCGATTCCACCACTACTTCACCTATTTCGTTTGCGTTTTCCCGCAGTTCCACGTTCAGGCGCGTGTTTTTGGTCACAGCCACCTCCTGCGTCAACGTCTGAAACCCGATGTAGGAGAACTGAATCTGGTAGGTGCCCGGCGTCAAGGACAAGGTGTACGCCCCGTTGGTATTGGTTTCAACCCCGTTGGTAGTGCCTGCCACCGCTACGGTAGCCCCAATCAGCACTTCACCGGTAGCCGCAGAACGTAACGTGCCACTCAAAGACACCCGGTTTTGCGCTTGGACCAACGACGAAATCAAAAAAAAGAAAAGCAGCAGACAGAAAAGAAACCGGTGTACCGGCCACGCAACAGAAAGACGAGGGTAGAAATGATGCACGCTTTGAAGGTCAGATTTAAAACATAACGCCCAAACCCCTGATATGTTTTTAGTAAGGCAGAATTGGCGAAGAAGCTACTTTAAAGATAGAAGAAAAACAGAATTACTTTCTTGATTGACAGTTAATTCAAAACATAGAATTTCTTAAACGACAAGGCTCAACTTAGTGAGGGACCTGCATTGATTTGTAAAAATTCAAATTTCTGAAGCATCCAGACAATAGGATACTGATTTTCAACTATGATTTATGGTGAGTCTAACCCTTACTTGCTTCAATTCTAAATATGAGGCTTGTGAGTAGAACACTTCCTGAATAAATACAGCTCAGCATGAAAGCCATAGAGCCAGAAATGAAAGAAAAGGTAATAAACACTAGACTTACAATTATCAAGTTCAGTAGCGTCTTTATCAATAGTGAGGAAGTTAGCTTAAGTGTTAACAGCTGAAAGGTTAAAAAGCTAATTAATAATGTTGGTAAAGAAAACAAAAAACCAAATGCCACAAATAATACAAGAATTGCAACATCTGAAATTTGTATGCCTTGTATAAGCATTAAAATTGAAAGTATTGCTGGAGCCACGATGAAAATACAGGTAAACCCTAGTTGAAAAGGGTAAAGCTCATTAAATTTCTTAGTTTCTTCAGTGGCCTTCATGATACTAAACCATAAAACATAAATCTGTTTTAGAGTTAATTTCTTAGAAAAAACTCTAAAACAGATTTATATAATTGGGAAGCTTATAGGCTGGAATAGAGCCAGGCTTGTCTTAGCGCTAATTGCGCGGGAGTGGCATTAGGATCTGGCGTGAGCAGGTGCGAAACGGCTTCCTCGGCGGCTACCAGGTTGGCTTTCAGTTGAACCGGTTTTACGGTGCCGCTGGCGTCTTTCCGGCCTACGGTAATGGTGATGGGGGTGCCTTCTTTGGCGCTCATCACGTGTTTGTTGATCATGTCTGTGGCGTTGCGCAGGTTCAGGTCTTCGCCGTTGATTTGCCAGAGCTGGTCACCGGCCTGGTAGCCCAACTGCTTGCCGAAGGCGTTCAGGTTCTCTGTGCTGGCCACCATAAGGTGTCCAGAGGCCTGGTCATAGCCAATAGTAGGCCTACCCAGGGAAATGCGTCTCTGCGTGCCGGTAGGCTGGTACGTGATACCCACTTTCCTAAAGATTTCTGAGTAGGGAAGGGGTTCATTGCCTTCTACGTGTCTCCGGAAGAAGTCCCGCACCTCGGGGAACGTGAGCGAAGTGATCTTGTCAAACAACTCCTCGTCTTTGAACGACTGGTTTTTACCGTAGGTCTGGCTCAGGTCTTTCATCATGTTCCGGATGCCGTATTTGCCGCCAGAAAGCTCCCGCAACCGGATGTCCAGCGCCATAGCAATGAGGGCTCCCTTCTGGTACACGTTGCCGTACTGCTTCTCGTGCTTGTCCAGGGCACCTAAGCTGAGTTCAGTGAAAGCCAGGGCGTCATTGTACTGCTGCTGCGAAGCGATGATTTTGTTCCGCATCTCCGTCAGGAAATCAGGCAACTCAGTAAGGTGTTGGTTTACCTGCACGTGGTGCGCGAAGTATTCGGTCACGCCTTCGTACATCCATAGGTGCTTGGACATTTTGGGGTTGCTGAAGTCAAAATTCCCGATTTCCTCTGAATGGATGTTCAGCGGGGTCACAATGTGGAAGAACTCGTGCGCCGAGATATTCTGCACTTGTTCGGCCAGCATCTCGGGTGGCATCTCGGGGAAGTAATACACCGAGGAATACGAGTGCTCCAGTGCGCCGTACGCGCCGGTACGGTTCTGCTTGTTGTCAATGTAGATGAGGAACGCGTATTTGTCTACCGGCAAGGTGCCGCCCAAATAAGCACGTTGCGCTTCCAGAATGGGTTTAATGTGCTGAGCCAGGTTCTTGGAACGGGCTCCACCGCCAGCGGCGTACGTTGAGATCAACACATCGGCGTTGCCGACTTTCAGCATGGCCGTGTCTGGCCGGCTGTACAGCATGGGGGCATCTACCAGGTCGTTGTAGTTCTGTAACAGGTAGGTGTCTGAGGTGGCGGTTGAACTAGCAGCTCTTAAGGGCGTGGCCCCGTAAAAATCCTGGGGCTTGTTCACCGTGATCTGGTAAGGCGCTTTGGTCATGTTCGCGAAATACCCGAAGAAGCCGTGCGTGTTGATCAAGAACACCTTTTCGGCCTCAATGTCAGTAGCCGCCGGTTCAAACACAATGTCTTCTTTCTTGGGCGTGTCCCAAGTGTCATCTACCAGATAGGTGAGGCGGGCCAGCTTTTTGGCTTTCTTTATTTTCCAGGTGTTCTGGTCCAGGCGCTCCACATCCAGTTTCTTGCCTTTGGCGTCAAAAGCGTTGAACTCAGAAACAAACTTCCCGAAATCATATACCGCATAGGTGCCCGGCACCATTTTGGGCATCTGGTAGAGCACTTCGTCTTCCTTGAATTCTGGCGTGAGAAGCGTTACCTGTAACTTGTCATCTTTTACCTGGGTCAGGTCTACTGAGAAGCGGTACGCAGGCGTGGCATTCTTTTGTGCCAGCAAAGGGGAGTGCAGGAGTGCGGCAAACGCCAGCGCCGTCAAAGTCTTTTTAAACATAGAGTTGTAAGTAGCTGAAATTGCTAAGAAAACGAAAGTTATGGGGTTTAGGTGTCTTTTCAGGAAGAAACCTGGAGTAGCTTCCTTGAAAAGGCTGACTTATGTATGTTAGTCGCGGCATACGCCGAAAACTTACAAGTGCCATTTCATGATTGGTTTTCTGAAAATGGGCTTGAAACAGTAGAATGTGTAGGCACTCGTAAGCTTTGACCACCCCGCCCTTCGGGCACCCCTCCTAAGGTAGGAGGGGAGTTTCTAACTAGCTGCCGCTATACCGATATTCTCTGCAAGACCTCGTAGCGGCCGAAGGTCCTGCGAGTGTCTCGCTGCCCTTTCAGGTCCATTTCCTGAAAACAGCCCCAAAACACCAGCTTACGGCAAATGCTGCTGCACCACCTGGCTTAGTTGGTTCGCGGGCACCACACCAGATTGCCGCCAGAGTTGCTTGCCCTGGTGGAACAGGAGGAGCGTAGGAATACCCTGCACCCGGTACTGCTGCGCTACGGCGGGGTTTTTATCCACGTCAATCTTGATCACTTTCAGTTTCCCTTCATACTGCCGCGCCACCTGTTGCAAGATGGGCGCCATAGTTTTGCAGGGGCCGCACCAATCGGCGTAAAAGTCTACCAGCACCGGCATACCCGGACTGTTGATGATTTCCTGGAAAGATTTCTTAGGCATGGCATTTACGTAGATGGTTCCTGCCAATATACGGAATAAGTCAATTATCGGTGATAAAGTACACGTAGAAGATAGGGTGGGTTTTAAGCTTTGTTTTGAGGAAGAATGCCGGAAACACCGCCAAAGCAGGAACTTAACCGCCTGTCAAATCCTTACTAAAATGTAATTCATCAACCATTTCCAGACTGTGAAAACGATCTTTTTATCTATACTATTTGCCATGACTTCCTGGTTTTCCTCCTGCAAGGAATCTGAGGTCTTGGAGACACCACCCGTCCAGCAAACCGAGAAAGATCTCTTGGTTTCAGCGGAGAAACTGACCACCATTCCGGCTGCCGGTTTAAAGGAAATCGCGGTCTCTAACGGGCGGTCTGAACTCGCGGCTTTGATTAAGTATGATGTAGATGTGTACCGCCTGATCTATCTGACCCAGTACAACGGGCAGGAAATCCAGGCCTCGGGCTTGCTGGTGGTGCCATTGAACATGACGGCCCCGGCTCCTATTTTGAGTGCGCACCACGGCACCACGTTTGACCAGCAAGGTGCCCCCAGTAATTTCCAGGTAACGTCTTTGACAGGGTTTGAGCCATTCGGCGCCGCCGGTTACCTCACCTTTGTGCCCGATTTCATTGGCTACGGCGTCTCTAAGCAGATTCTGCACCCATACTATGACGCGAAACACTCCGGCACTGCCGTGGTAGACATGATTAAAGCGGGCAAATCTTTCTTCCAGAAAAACAACATCAAAGCCTCTGACCAACTGTTTCTGGCAGGCTACTCAGAAGGCGGCTACGTGACGCTGGCTACCCAAAAGGAAATTGAAGAGCACCCGGAGCACGGGCTGACCGTGACCGCTTCCGGAGCAGGGGCAGGGGGGTATGACCTGGAGAACATGTTGGGAATGGTGTTAAGCGGAAAGTCCTATGAGTATCCGGCTAACTTAGCTTTCATCTTACAGGCCTACAACAAAACCTACAACTGGAACCGCCCTCTAACCGATTTCTTCCAGGAGCCTTATGCCACCCGTATTCAGGAATTGATTGACGGAACGCGCCGCAGCAGTACCATCAACAGTGCCTTGGCCAAAGACCCGGCCAAGTTGTTCAATCCGGCGTTCTTGACGGCGCTGCGCGGAGAGGGGGAGCAGGCTTTGAAAGCGGCCCTGAAGAAAAATAGCCTGAGCGGTTGGGTGCCTAAAAGCCCTACCCGCTTGTACCACGGCACGGCAGATATCATGGTGCCATTTGTTAATTCAGAAGTGACCTATAATGCTATGAAAGCGGCCAATGCGCCTAACCTGAAGTTTATTCCGGTTCCGGGTGGCGGGCACGGCAGCAGTCTGGAGCCAATGATTAGAGACTTGATTCCCTGGATTGAAGGCATGCGGAACCTTTAATTTCCTGTTGACCCCACAAAAAAATAGCCCGGCCTTTCTGAAGGCTGGGCTATTTTTTTGTGGGGTCATGAGTTTCTTTACAGGCTAGGAAATGACATAGGTGTACTTCTGTTAAAACCAGCACGAAGCAGGTAAAGTAATTTGTGTATACCTTTAGCTGTTCACCTTTTTTAGTGCGTAACTGAGCTATTTTTGTTTACAAACACTCTGCTTTTCCGTACGTCATTACAGACATTTTAAACAATTGGCAAACCTACTGGTTGAGAGAGTATGCTGACGAACGCGGCGATAGTAATAGGAACCTTTGCTTTGATGGAGCTGGTGGCCTGGGCGGTGCACAAGTATGTGTTGCACGGTTTCTTGTGGAGCATCCACAAGTCGCACCACACCAAACACAACCATCTCTTTGAGCTAAACGATGTCTCGTTTGTGTTCTATGGAGTCATTGCGGCCTTGTGCTTTATTTACGGCACAGAAACGCTGGACTACCGGTTCTGGATTGGAGTAGGCATTTCGCTGTACGGCGCGGCCTATTTCCTGGTGCATGATCTGTTTATCCATAGACGGCTGAAGCTGTTCGGGAAAACCAGAAGCACGTACCTCCGGGCCCTGGACATTGCGCACAAAGTGCACCACAAAGCCAAAGGCAGAGACAACTCAGAATCTTTCGGGATGCTCTGGGTCCATCCTAAATTCTTTCGTATTGCCCGGAAGCGTTAACTTTATGTTTCGTTTCTAAACTATCTCCTGTGGCGCATTACTCTATTAAAGAGTTAGAGCATTTGTCTGGCATTAAAGCCCATACACTTCGTATCTGGGAACAGCGGTACCAACTGCTCACTCCCAAACGAACCTCTACCAATATCAGGTACTATGATGACGCGGATCTTAAAAACCTGCTCAACGTGGCGTTGCTCTACCAGGAGGGATATAAAATCTCCAGAATTGCGGAGTTCACACCCGAACAGATTGTAGGGGAGGTCATCAAAGTAACCGAAGACGATCTGGGGCAGGATCAGTACATCAACCAACTGATCATGGCCATGGTGGAGCTAGACGAGAGCCTGTTTGAGCGGGCGCTTAGCCGGGCCGTGTTGCAGTTAGGTTTTTCAGCGTCTGTACAGCAAGTCATTTATCCATTCCTGCACAAAATTGGGCTGTTATGGCAAACGAGCAACATCACGCCCGCCCATGAGCACTTTATTAGCCAGCTCATCCGGCAGAAAATGCTGGTGGCCATTGACGGACAGCGCCTGAACCCACAGCCAGATGCGCCCAAAGTACTGCTTTACCTGCCCGAGGGCGAATTGCACGAACTATCGCTCCTCTACTGCCATTTCCAATTCCGGGCGATGGGTTTCCGAACCTTGTATCTGGGCCAACACCTGCCCCTGCAAGACCTGGTCAAAGCTTCCCAGCAGTACCAGCCCCATTACCTCTGTTCCGTTTTCACCGCGTCACCCACCCGTGATGAGGCCGAAGCCTATTTAGAGCAATTGCTGCAGCAACTACCAAACGTGCAGCTTTTACTCAGCGGTTACATCCTACAACCTTTTCAACAGAATTTACCCTCTAGCGTCCATTATTTCGCCACCCTGCAAAGTTTTGAAGAATGGCTTTCCCAATTTAAGCTGGTAACTGCCTGATTGGTCTGCTGAGGTCTACCGGTTTTCCGAGGTCTACTTAGATTCATATTTGCGCCTATTTATTTTCTTGGATAGAGTAGAGGCCCATTCCTGCGCCTCAAAGAAGGGGAACACGTCTTTGAAGGAATAATGCTCTCTATGGCGCGGAAGTTACTTCTGTGTCTTCAGAACATTGTAGAAAGGCACGGAAGTAACTTCCGCGCCATAGTAATCAGGAGAAAGGAACGCGTGTGATTTGCTTGTGTAAACATCCCCCTCGCCCCTTCAAAGGGGGAGTCTCCGCTTTAGAGGGTAGCAGTCCATCTGCTACTTTCCCCTTTCCAGTCTTTCCCGAGCGCGCCTCGCTTTTGGCCCTGGAAAGGCAAAACTAAGCGCAAAGGACAAGGCAGGCCGAAAGGGCAGTGCGCGAGGGGAAGACGGGGCCTCGCGGCCGTGAGCGCACGGAGGGAAACCATGCAACAACAAAGCATAAGGGCACCGCATCGGACCGCCGCCACGCCAGCAACAGACAAACTGCATGTACCAGAACTTCTTTCTAGAAGGGCAGTCCTTCAACAGCGAAAGCAGGACACCGCATTAAAAAACCACCACGCCAGCAACAGGCAAACTGCATGCACCTACCTTTATCCACGCAAAAAGCAGCCAAGCCAAGCCAAGGCAACCAACCCCCTCCACCAACCTCAAAAATTTATTTACTCCAGCAAAATCCAAAGAGCCTCCACCTCCAGTATGTATGGCATTCAACCCAAAAACCAACACCGCTGCGTTGCCATCTTCCCAAAGAAGCTACTTTGTTTAATCATTTTTAAAAATTTGTAGAAAATAGTTAAACAAAAGTTAGCTATTAATCTTGATGAACCGTATTATTGTTTAATGTTTGTGTTTAAATGTTAAACAAAATGACTGCACTAGAATTTACTTCCGTAGTAGAGCGCATGGCGCCAACCCTCCGTCCAGCCGCGTACAACCTGACCCGTGATAGTGATGATGCGAAGGATCTAGTGCAGGAGACCCTCCTGAAAGCCTTCGTGAACCGCGACCGGTTTAAAGCGGGCACCAATCTGAAAGCGTGGCTGTACACCATCATGCGCAACACGTTCATCAACCATTACAACAAGGTAACCAAGCGCTCCAGCTCCGTAGACACCAACGACTACATCCAGACGCACCCCGCAGATGACCGGATGATTGCCGTGAACGGAGCAGCCGGCGAGTTCGCCCTCAATGACATTTATGCCGCCATTGACCATCTGCCCGAAGAACTGCGCACGCCCTTCATGATGTACTATGTAGGTTATAAGTACTTGGAGATTGCTGATAAACTGAAACTGCCCATTGGAACCGTCAAGAACCGGATTCACCTGGCCCGCAAAGAATTGAAACAGGAGCTGAAAGTCTACGACTACGCCGATTAGCGTTTACAGGCCCTTTTTATGATTCCTCTTTAAAACCATTAAAGAGGCAAAAACTGGATTATGCCTGAAAAAGAATGTACCTTGTTTCAGCAATAGTTCAGTTTTTTAAGTATAAGTACTAGCCGTATGGTCATCCATTCACTTGATGCTTTCTACATGCACGATCTTTCCCGGAAAAAAGTAATTGTCATAGGTGCTGGATTTGCCGGACTGGCCGCTGCCGGCAGCATGGCGCAGGCCGGTTATGCCGTTACGCTGTTGGAGAAGAACGACGTGGCAGGAGGCCGGGCGCGCGTATTCAAAGCCGAAGGGTTCACCTTTGACATGGGCCCCAGTTGGTATTGGATGCCCGACGTTTTTGAGCAGTTTTTCCAGAAATTCGGTAAAAGCACAACAGACTATTACCATCTGGAACGTTTGGACCCGTCTTACCAGGTTCTGTACGGAAAACAGGACGCTATGGAATTGCCGGCGGGCATGCCCGAACTGGAAGCCTTGTTTGAATCGCTGGAGCCAGGTTCGGCTGAAAAGCTACGCACTTTCCTGAAACAGGCCGCCTATAAATATGAAGTGGGCATCAACAACCTGGTTTACAAACCCAGCCGTTCGTTCACTGAGTTTCTGGATGTGAAGCTGCTGGTAGATGTCTTGCGGCTAGATGTTTTCCAGTCCATGCACAAACACGTGCGCAAGTACTTCAAGCACCCCAGGCTCATTCAGTTGATGGAGTTTCCCATCCTGTTTTTGGGTGCATTGCCGCAGAACACCCCCGCTTTGTACAGCCTCATGAACTACGCCGATATGTCTTTGGGTACTTGGTACCCCATGGGCGGCATGCACAAAATTGTGGAAGGCATGGTGGCCCTGGCGCAGGAACAGGGCGTGGAGATCAGGTTAGGCGAAGAAGTGAAGAAGCTGGAACTGCACAACGGCGCTATCACCAACGTCATTACTGCTAAAGGTACGTACGAAGCCGATGTGGTGATTGGCGGTTCTGATTACCACCACCTGGAAACCAAACTGCTGCCCAAGGAAGCCCGCAGCTATACAGACAAGTACTGGGACAGCCGCGTCATGGCCCCTTCATCGCTTATTTTCTATCTGGGAGTAGACAAGAAGCTAGCCGGACTTCGCCACCACAACCTGTTCTTTGACGAGGATTTCGGGCCGCACGCCCATGAGATTTATACCCAACCCGCCTGGCCAAAGAAACCGCTCTTTTACGTGTCAGTGCCGTCCAAGACAGATCTGTCGGTAGCCCCAGTAGGGAAGGAGAATCTGTTTATCCTTATTCCGGTGGCCCCAGACTTACAAGACACCCAAGACACCCGGGAGCGCTATTACCACATGGTCATGGACCGGCTGGAACAGATTATCGGGCAGGAAATCCGCAGCCAAGTGGTGTACAAACGCAGCTATGCGCACCAGGATTTTATCAAAGACTACCACGCCTTCAAAGGAAACGCCTACGGTCTAGCCAATACCCTGCTGCAAACGGCCATGCTGAAACCCAGCCTCAAAAGCAAGAAAGTACGCAACCTGTTTTATACCGGCCAATTGACTGTTCCCGGTCCCGGCGTGCCACCGTCCCTTATCTCAGGACAGGTAGTGGCCGCTGAGGTCATGAAAGAATTTACTCCGCAGGAAACCACGTTAACGTTATGACCATGATTTCAGCGCCCAAAACCCTGTTTGACAACACCACGCTGGAATGCAGTAAACTCATTACGCAGCGGTACAGCACCTCCTTTACCTTGGGCATCAAAACGCTGCACCCTCGGTTCCATGATCCCATTTATGCCATCTACGGCTTCGTGCGCTTCGCCGATGAGATTGTGGATACTTTTCATACCTATGACCGGGCGGGTTTGCTGGAGCGGTTCAGGCAGGAGACTTACCAGGCTCTGGAAGAGGGCATCAGCCTGAACCCAGTGCTGCACGCTTTCCAGATGGTGGTAAACCAATACCGCATTGACCGCGAATTCATAGACGCCTTCTTGCATAGCATGGAGATGGATTTGTTTGATCAGAAGTACAATTGTGATCTGTATGAGGAATACATTTACGGCTCAGCCGAAGTGGTAGGGCTCATGTGCCTGCGTGTTTTCTGTGAAGGTGACTCAGCCATGTTTGACCGGCTCAAAGAGGGTGCCTGTGCGTTGGGCGCGGCGTTCCAGAAAGTGAATTTCCTCAGAGACATCCGCAGTGATTTTCAGGACCGAGGCCGCGTGTATTTTCCGCAGGTAGATTTCCGGTCGTTCTGCAACAAAGACAAAGAAGAGATTGAGCGCGATATTCAGCAGGATTTTGACAATGCCTACAAAGGAATCTTAGCGCTGCCCAAGGGAGCCCAGTTGGGGGTTTACCTGGCCTATATCTACTATCTGAAGCTTTTCAAGAAAATTAAACAGTTGCCCGCCGCCCAAATTCTGGCAGAACGCGTAAGAGTGCCTGATAATACGAAGCTAGCTTTGCTGTTAAGTTCGTATATTAGGTACCAGTTTAATACCATCTAATGCAGATAATCGCTACGCTTATTTCTTTTTGTCTCTTTCTGGTGGCGTTTCAGCAGAAAGCCGATCTCTATTCCCATGCTTCCCTCTTAAACTATTACCAGACTGCCACTAAAAGTGAAGAAACGGCTGAGAAGTTTATGGCCCTCATGGACAAGTACCAGGGAAAAGATCCGCTAAAGCTAGGGTATAAAGCTGTTTCCCATGCCATTATGGCCAAACACGTGTGGAGTCCGTATGCTAAATTAAAATACCTGCGCCAGTCCTCGGCTATTTTTGAGGAAGCGGTTGCGTTAGATAAACTAGATCCCGAGGTTAGATTTCTGCGTTTTTCCATTGAGAACTACATTCCGCGCTACCTGAACATGAGCAGCCACCTGGAAGACGATAAAAGGATTTTCATGGCTGCTATCTTAAAGCACCCACGCTCCGGCATTTCGTCTGAAACGGTGAAGATCATGCGTGATTTCCTTCTTCGCAAAGACCTGCTCTCAGAGCAGGAGCAACAACAGGTGGCAAAACTAAACCTGTAAAACGCAGGCTTTCTGTAGCCAGGCTGTTAGCCTAATTTTTCTGGTAAAAAGCAGGAGTACGCACAAACAATCTGATAGAAGAACTTGTTAAGAGGTTATGCGTCAGCTACAGGTACATATCGACTCAAATTCAGGCTTTTGCTTCGGGGTAATCTATGCCATCCAAATGGCCGAGGATCTGCTGGAGGAGCAGGGATATTTATATTGCCTGGGTGATATCGTGCACAACGATGTGGAAGTGGAGCGCTTGCAGAAGAAAGGGCTCCGCATCATCAACTATGATGACCTCAGCTCCCTTCGGGACGAATGTGTGCTCATCAGGGCCCACGGCGAACCCCCCTCCACGTACCAGACCGCTCTGGAGAATAACCTTACCCTGGTAGATGCGTCCTGCCCCGTGGTGCTGAAACTGCAGAACCGGATTAAGACCTCTTTTGACAAAAACGAGCCTATTTTCATCTACGGAAAGCACGGCCACGCCGAAGTGTTAGGTTTGCTGGGCCAGACCAACAACGAAGCGGTGGTCTTTGAGAACCTGGATGAGTTGCTGCGGCACGAACTGCCCCAAAACATCACGCTCTACAGCCAGACCACCAAAAGCACCGACAACTTCTACCGCATCAAAAACGAGCTGGAAACGCGCGGTTACTCCGTGGCCGCCAATGACACCATCTGCCGTCAAGTCTCCAACCGCGACAAAGAATTACGGCGCTTCGCCCAACGGTTTGACAAGATTGTGTTCGTGTCCGGTACCAAGTCCTCTAATGGCCGGGTGCTGTACCAAGTCTGCAAAGACACCAACCCCAACACGTACTTCGTGTCAATGGTGGAAGAACTCAACCCAGAATGGTTTGAACCCGGAAACACCATCGGGATCTGCGGCGCTACTTCCACCCCCATGTGGCTCATGGAAGAAGTTCGGGACGCTTTGTTAACTTTCTGAGCTCGTAGCAGGTATCACGTATCAAGTAGCACGACGAAAGTAGGAGGAAGGAACAGTTTGTTTATGGCTGCTTTTGAGAAAAACATGCTACAAATACACCTAATTCTCCTACGTCACGGAAGTAAATTAGCACTCTTGTCATTTTCATTAGACAATAATTCCCATGCTTCAAGTTTTCAACTTGGAGCCATCATCCCGCAAGTTTGTAACTTGCGTAAAACTTGAGAGTAGGTAAGATTTGAATCCCCTTCAGGAAAGCCACCAAGTTTGAACTGGAATTAGGGAAATCAATTAAAGTAGGAATCTGTTTTGAGGCTTTTTTTCCAGAAACATACCGGAATCATCATTGCGGCGGCTATCTTGCTGGCGTGGGGGAGTGTGCTGTGGTTTCTGCTGCACTGGGACGTTTCCTTTCGGTCTCCTTTCACGTACCTGGCGGTACTGGTGATGACGCATCTGTACACGGGTCTGTTCATCACGGCCCATGACGCCATGCACGGCGTAGTTGCGCCCGGCAACAAAAAGCTGAACACCATTATTGGAACCATCTGCGCGGGTCTGTTTGCTTACAACTATTACGGCCGCCTGTACCCCAAACACCACCTACACCACCGCCACGTAGCCACCGACCAGGACCCCGATTACCACGGCGGCAACTTCTTCCTGTGGTTCTTCAGCTTCGCGAAGCAGTACATTACCGTGGTGCAGGTGTTGCTGATGGCCGGAACGTACCACCTGTTACAGCTTTGGTTCCCCATTGAAAACGTCATCCTCTTCTGGATGGTCCCTGCGGTGCTGGCCACCTTCCAACTGTTCTACTTCGGGACATACCTGCCGCACCGGGGAGAGCACACCCACGATAATATGCATAAATCCTCTACCCAGTCACGCAACCACCTCTGGGCATTTATCAGCTGCTACTTCTTCGGCTACCACTATGAGCACCATGACAAACCCTATCTGCCTTGGTGGAAGCTCTATCAGGAGAAAGACAGATTGGTAAAAGGGCAGTAAATGGTTTAGAGCTTGTTTCTGGAAAATGAGTCTATAAAGAAAAGCGGCTTGAAGAGGAATGCACGCTCTTTCAGCCGATTTTCATTTAAAGTGAATGGTACTCTAATTTTCCTATGAGGATACTGATGTCCTACTGGGGTTGGTGATTTCCGGCGAGTCTGGAGACTCGCTTCATCCAAAGGCACGAGACTTAAGTCTCGCGCCAGTTACTTACGGCATTCTCATATTCCCTCAGAAACTTTCTTTATCACGTTCTCTCTTCTAGGACTTACTAATAATCGCCTACCTCTGCGATACCGCCTGCCCCAAAGACCTCGTAGCGTCTTCAGACCTGCGAGCGTCTGAGCCATTGCCTTTTAGCGCCCGTTTCTTGAAAACAGCCCTAAAACGTGAAAACCTGTGAGGTCCCCAAGACCTCACAGGTTTAAGAATTGACAGTTTTAAGAATTGACTGGCGCGAGACTCCAGTCTCGTGCCAGTTAATGATGCGAGTCTCCAGACTCGCCGGGAACCACAAGCAGAATTAAGCAAGTATCGGCTTACTTCACCAAATACACATTATCACTCGGGTTAGAATCAGGAACGTAGGTACCTTTCAGCTCTAACTTCTTCACCGCTTTTGTAGGTTTGAAGTCCACCTGAACCGTGGTGTTGCCGGTTTCCCAGACAGAGACATTGCGCGTGATTTTGGAGGTGGAGTTATCTGCGTAGGTGACCATCAGCTCCACCGGAACGGGTTTGGTACCTTTTGCCTGCACGGTGACCTGGTACTGACCGGCTTGTTGCTGCACATTGGTAATAGCCAGATCTGGGTAGCCTTCGTCAAAGAACCAGCGTTTCCAGAACCAGTTGAGATTGCGGCCGGCACCGGCGTTCATGGCGTTGAAGAAATCCCAGGGCAAGGGGTGTTTGCCATTCCATTGCGCAATGTAGTGGTGCAGGGCCTTGGTGAAAAGCTCATCGCCCAGCATCTGTTTTACATACAGATAGCCCAAGGCTGGTTTAGGGTAGGAGTTCAGGAAGAAAGGGGCGCCGTTCTGCTGGGTGGTCAAGGTCATGATGGGCATGTCGGCTTCGGTGGCGGCCATTTGGGCGTAGGGTAGCACGCCGTAATCATCCTCCAGTTTGGGCTCAATGATGGAGGAAATAATCCATTCACCTATGGTGGCCCAGCCTTCGTCCATCCAGCCGTATTTGGTTTCATTGGTGCCCATGTAGAACGGGAACATGGTGTGGAAAATCTCGTGGTCGGTGAGGGTGATGGCGTCTTCGCGGGTTTTCACGGGATTGTCATTCACCATCATGGGGTATTCCATTTGGTCCAAGCCATCAAACACGGTTTCGTGGGAGTAGGGGAAAGGCCATTTTGGAAAGGTGTAACTCATGGCTTCCACGGTTTTGCGGGAGAAATGGATGACTTCTTCAAAGTCATGGTGTTCTGGATTATAAGCCACATCTACGCGGGTGCGGCGTTTAGTTTTTGGGTCCACTACCAAGCTGGAGGAGTTCCAGAGGTAATGGTCTGAGGTCGCGAACGCAAAATCTACTACGTTGTCAGCCGTGAACTTCCAGGTGTTGCGGGCGCTCTGGGCGGTAATGTCCTGGCGTTTCAGGTCGTTTTTGTCAATAATGGCGATGATGGCGTCTTTCTTTTCGGCATCTTCCAGGCGCTTGGCGTATTTCTTGGTTAATACCTCAGAGGTATTTTTTAAATCGCCGGTGGCCCATACCACGAAGTTCTTGGGAACGGTAATCTCGGTATTGAAGGAGCAGAAATCATTGTAAAACTCGGCAGGGCCCAGATACGGGGTGCGGTTCCAGCCGTCTACATCGTCATACACGGCAATGCGGGGGAAGAAATAGGCCACAAACGCCGAGCCCAGTGAGTCTACCTGCCCGGTGCGCATGTGCGAACCCGCGTTCAGAATGTAGTTGTAGGCAATGGAGAACTTCGCTTTCTGCTTGGGCGGAATGGGTTTGACGCGGAGGGTGAGGTTGGTGGCGTCTACGCGAAGTCTCTGTACATTCTGCGGTTCCTGGTTCACGCTAAGGCGCTCAATCTGCACGCCTTCACTGAGGTCTTCGGGAGAAATGGTGTTGGCCCGCGGTGCTCCTTTCTGGTAATAGTTGGGGTACAACTTAAAGACAATCTGCCTGAGCGTATCTGGGCTGTTGTTGGTGTAGTCAATATCTACGGTTCCGGCCAGTTTTCGGGAAAACGGGTCGAAATCAATCTTGATGGTGTAGTCTGCGGTGTTTTGCCAGTAACTTTTGCCGGGCGAGCCGTCCAGGCTGCGGGTGCCTTGCTGGTAGGCCGCCGCAATGTTGCGGGGCATGGGCAATTGCTGTTGGGCGAAGGCGCTGGTGCTAAATGCCAGCATAGTGCCAAGTAAGATTTGGGTAGGAATTCGCATTCTGAGGAGGGCAGCAGTTAAAAGATGCCACGTTAAAGGTAAGTCCTTTCTGGCATCGGCGGCAACAACGTTCCCAAATTTCGGCAGTGCCGAAGAAAAAAAGTGCTTCGGGACTGTTTTACCGAAAACAGCCCCGAAGCACTTCAGGCAGATACTTGGTTGCAGCGCGCTTACTCCGGCAGGATTTGCAGCCAATTGTAAACGTTCGTCGCGACTTCTTCCCAGCCGGGTTCGCCGCAGATGAAGTGGCTTCGGTTGGAGAACTCGCGGTGCTCCCTGATGCTGCTTTTGTCTTCGTAGGCGTTCACGTTCTTCTCTACCAGGTCGGCGGGGCAGATTTTGTCTTCGGAACCGGCAATGAAAAGTAGCGGCGGGTGCGCCAACTCCAAATCCACTTTCCCCGAGGAGCCCATACAATCCCGGAAAACGTTTCGGCTGTCATGGGTGGCGGTACGTTCAAAGGCTTCGGCTACTTCGGTTTCGCTTAAGGTATTGGCAAAAGCGGCATGAAACGTTTCCAAATCCATGTACACCGGCTCGTCGCCTTTCAGCGGATTGGCAATGGTCGCGCTGTTCTTGAAGAACGACAGGTCAAAGTCAATCATGCCGTTGGGGGCCACCGAACTGATGGGCACACCCGCCTCAATTAAGCCACGGTTGGCCAGTAATTGCACAATCAGTCCGCCTACCGAGTGGCCGATCACAATGGGTTTGGCCGCCTGGGTTAACACCAGAGACTCCACTTCGGCAACTATATCGTCTAAGCCCAGCTGTCCTAAACCGGCTGGCGGATTGGCGCGCAACTGAGCGGGTTCACCGGCGTGTAAAGGCCAGGCAGGGGCCATGCAGTTATAGCCTCGCTCACTGAAAAACGCAATCCACTTCTCCCAGCTTACCGGGTTCTGGAACATGCCGTGCACAAATATGATGGTTTTCATAGTTTTACTTTTGGGTTAGCCGATACATACGAACTCAAAAGGTCAGGTGGATCTTAGAAAGGCAGAATTTTCTTTCTTAACCTTAATGAATGTTTTCAAGCTGTTTTGAAAGAAGGAAGCTTGAAACCGAATGCATTAAAACAAAAAAGCCTGCTGAAAAGCAGGCTTTAAAGGATATGTAAATGAGCCAATCTTAGTGTACAGCGTCTTTCTTGCAACAGGCATCTAAACGGTCATACGCGCGGGGAGTTGCGGGAGAGTTATCGGCATCGTATCCCAACTCGTTTACGGCTTTCTTGATTTTGTCAAGAGACGTTTTCTCAGCGTTGTAAGACACGGTTAAGATTTTGGAGTCTACATCCAGCGTGGCTTTGTTCACGCCTTTCTCGTAAGCCAAGCCTTTTTCTAGGGTGGCTTTGCACATGCCGCACACCGCTGAGGTTTTGATTTTTACTTCTTCACCTTTCTTACCGCCTTGTGCGAAGCCAACTGTGGCCAGACCGGTGAGCACTAAAGAAAACAGCCAGATTTTAAGGGTCTTCATGGTTGATAGTTTATGAGTTAAGTTAAGAGTTAAAGCAAAATTATATCTCTGGGATTACGAGTTGTTTTACCAAAATCAGGCCAAAAACCATAGTTCCCTTCTATGGACAATTGAAACGGTAAATACCCTACTTCAAAGTAAACCGCATACCCGCGTAAATCACACGGCCAATTACCGGGGCCCACACCATGCTGGCATCAAATTCCTGGCCGAAAGGATTCTCAGCGCCTACAATCGGGTTCTTCTGTTTGTAGTCCAGCAGGTTTTCGCCGCCCACGTATGCTTCCCACCGTTTGAATGCCCGGGTAATCTGTCCATTAAACACCGCGTAAGGGCTAACAGTTCGCGTCATGATGGAGCTTTCGTGCTGGTTCATGTCATGGTCCATGGAAGGCACCAACCTTTTTCCGAACCATTGGGTTGTCAAATCTGCGCGCCATTTGTCAAAAGGCGTCGCAAAGCCCAGGTTCAGGAACGCGCGGTGGTTGGGGATGAACGGCCGCTGCAACAGTTCCCCGTTGTAGGTGGTGCGCACGTCAAAGTACTTGTAAGCCGCTTTCACATCCAGCATGGACGTAACCTCATACTGCACCTCGGCTTGGAAGCTTTTTGAGAACGACCTTCCGTTAAGGTTCATGAACGCCACCTGGTACGGACTGCTGTACATATCCGGCACAATCTGGTTCTGGAACGTGGTGTAGTAATAATCGGTGATGAACGCGCCTTTGCGCTCGCCTACCTCAAAGTACTGCGTAAAGCTTCCGCCCAGGTTCCAGGCCTTCTCCGGTTGCAGGTTGTTCTGGAAATAGAAAGCGCGGTTGCTGATGAGCGAAGCTACGTTCTCGGCAATCGGGTTGGCTACCCTGAAGCCTTTTCCGGCCGCTAAACGCAGAATGGAGTTCGGGTTGAAGTCATATTTAACGTTGAAGCGGGGCGTGTACACCCAGCCGTACAGGTTATGATGGTCGGCACGCACGCCACCTACTAAGGTCAGATTGGTGCTGTTTTGGTAAATGTACTCGAAAAACGCGCCCGGTACCCGTTCCTGACGCTTCAGCCGCTGCCCCGCCAGGTTTTCCTGGTAATCTTCGTACTGGTAGCTCAATCCCGTTTTGTACGTGTGCGCCGTGTTCCCAAACGCCGACTGGAAGATCAGATTCGCCAAGCCGCTGTTCTGGTGGCCTTTGTAGGTTCTCACGCCATACTGCGAATCAAAGACGTGTCGTGCGCCAGACAAGATCAGCCCTATGCTCTGGTACGGTTTGTTCTTAAACGTGTAAGAGGTCTTGGAAAAACCACTCACGCGCTCCGTTTCTGACTCGGTACCATAAAAACTTCCTTCTTCCTGCGGCATACCAGAGCGGTAACCCACCTGTCCGCCGGTGCGGGTTTCAGAAAGGGCCTGTACGCCAATTTCGGCTACCCATTGCTTGCCGGTATTGTACTTCCACTTGTTCAACACGTTGTAGTGCTTGCCCAGCGGCAGGTCCAGAAAACCATCGTTGTTGTTGTCTACGCGGTTGTTCAACTGGTCGGTGTGCAGCATGAGCACGGTGCTCAGTTTGGGCGTGAGGGTGAAGGAGGTATTCACGTTAGCATCCCATTTCGCTAAACTGTTGCCATAGAGGTTCACAAATAGCCTGTCTGATTTCTCCGGGTCTTTCAGCCGCACATTCACCTGGCCCGAGATAGACTCATAGCCATTCAGCACCGAGCCGGTGCCTTTGATAATGTCAATGGCGTCTATATACGTACCAGAAAGATAGTTCAAACGGTACGGCGTGGCCAAGCCGCGCAAAGCAGGTACGTTGTCGGTGGTCATCAGGGTGTACGCCCCGTCTAAGCCCAGCATCTGAATCTGCTTCGCGCCCGAGACGGCATCAGAAGTAGAAACTTCTACGGAAGCATTGGTCTCAAAGCTTTCGGCCAGGTTACAGCAGGCAGATTTGGTTAAGTCTCTGGCCGTGATGACTTGAGAGTTGGTCGGTGTCATGGCCGAGTAGCGGTCCTGTTTTCCGGTAATGGTTACCTCCTGAATGGACGTGGTGGACCGCAACTGCACTACTATGTGCGCGCGGCCTTGCACCTGCACGGTATCTGGTTTGTACCCAATGTAGGAGATAAGAACCGCAGTTTCCCCGTTAGGAGCGGCGGCTAAGGTGAAATGCCCGTTGGAATCGGTGCTGGTGGCTTGGCTGGTGCCCAACCAGATAACCGAAGCACCTATAAGTGGATTGCCATTCGCCGCATCTACCACGCGGCCGGCAAGGGTCTGGGCCATTCCTAAGAACGGCAGCAGGAGCCCTATCAAAGTCAAAGCGAATACCGCCTGACGTTTAGAAGATAACATGGGTTGGTTTCATTTAAGTATAACATCTGTTCTGGAGCCGAAGCACAGAAAACCGGCCTCGGCGGAGCGAAGAGATGTAAACCCTAAATGTTCAGGATGTGCAGACGGTGCAGCAAGTCTCGGCCCGCTAAGGGCGGGGAGGTGTCTGAATAATACGGCCAGGAACCTTCTGCGGGAGCAGTAGCTACCGGCGGTAAAAGGAAAACCGAGGTTAAAGCGGGCGGAAGGGATGCAAACTCCACCTTGCTGAATTTCAGCGTGGAAGGAATGTCCAGTTTGTGGTGGGTGGTGGAAACGGAGCAGCAGGGAGTCTTGTCTACCTGGGTGGTTCCCTCGGGGCAAGCCGGTTTCTTCTTGGTGGCGCAGCAACCCATGGCCTCCATTTTCTGCGCTGCGTCCTGAGAAGGAGCCATGCCCAACATTGCACAAAAACGCTGGGTAGCCGCCACCCCAACAGAACCTGTCAGGAGGCTAAACGCCAGCATCAAGAGCACAATAGGACGGAGTTTTCCTCTCATACCACAAAGATATGGAATTTTGCTCCACTTTCCACCACCTTCCTGCCACAAGTGCTTTTGAGAAGCCGCAGAGGAGGTTGAAATTAGATAAAGTATTGATTGTGAGTTTATTGCGTAAGCATTCACGTGTTATTTAGCAAATATATTGAAAACGTTATCCATAACTTATCCCGAAGTGGCGGGGAAAAATGTGGATAATGTGCATAAGTGGGGTGGATAACCATGATTTATCCACAAAGTGGGAAAATGTGGGAGACTGTGGTTGACTTTGCCTCCCCCTTTAGTACTTTTGTTTTGTACCAAAGACTGTCGTCACTGCACTAACCACCATGAACTTCCTCTCCGGCGAATACGAATGTAAGCTAGACCCGAAGGGAAGATTGGTGCTGCCTGCCAAAATCAAATCCAACCTGCCCGATGAGTGCGGAAACCAGGTGGTCTTAACCCGAGGGTTTGAGCCTTGCCTGGTGTTGTATCCCAAAACGGAGTGGAAAACGATTTATGACAAGGTGGCAAGCCTAAACGAGTTCAACGAAGAGTACCGGCATTTTCAGCGGAACTTCTTCCGGGGAAACACCGAGATTGAACTGGACGCTGCCGGACGTTTCATCTTGCCGCGTACCATGGTACGGTACGCCGAGATTGAGAAAGACGCCATTGTGGTAGGCCTCGGGAACCGGGTGGAAATCTGGAACCCAGACAAGTACGACGCATTTTTAATTAAAGACCAGCAGAATTTCTCCCAATTGGCGCAGAAATTCCTCGGTGATCAACCGAGCTTACCCCCAACCGAATAAAGCCTATGCAGTACCACCAGCCCGTTTTGTTGCAGGAATCGGTAGATGCGTTGGCCATTAAGCCCGGCGGCATTTACGTAGACGTCACCTTTGGCGGCGGCGGCCACTCGGCGCATATCTTAGAGAGAATGCAGGGGGGGCAACTCTACTCTTTTGACCAGGACACCGACGCCGAGAAACAAGCCGAAAAATTGATTTCTGATCAATTCACGTTTGTCAAAGCTAACTTCCGTTACCTAAAGAAATACCTGCGCCTTTACGGTGTACGGCAGGTAGACGGCATTCTGGCCGACTTAGGCGTTTCTTCCCACCAGTTCAATACCGCCGAGCGCGGCTTCTCCACCCGTTTTGACGGTCCCCTGGACATGCGCATGGACAAGGATGCTCCGCTGTCTGCCAAGCAAGTGGTGATGGAGTACTCAGAAGAGCAACTGCACCGCATCTTCGGGTTGTACGGCGAGGTGAAGAACGCGAAAACGCTGGCCCGGGAGGTTGTCTCCGCCCGGAACGTGCAGAACATTGAAACCATCGCAGATTTTAAACAGGCCATAGCCAGCATAACTCCCAGAGGCAAAGAGAATAAGTACCTGGCCCAGGTGTTTCAGGCGCTTCGCATAGAAGTGAATGATGAACTGAAAGCCCTAGAGGAAATGCTGGAGCAAGCTGTGGAGGTTTTGAAGCCCGGCGGAAGATTGTCGGTGATTTCCTATCATTCCCTGGAAGACAGGTTGGTGAAGAACTACATCGCCAAAGGCAAGTTCTTTGGGGAGGTGGAGAAAGACTTCTTCGGGAATGAGATTAAACCATTGGATTCTGTGACCCGCAAGCCCATTGTGCCGGGCGCGCTGGAATTACAGGAAAATAACCGCTCCCGCAGTGCCAAGCTGCGGGTGGCGCAGAAAAGAGAGACACCTGAATCGTCAAAGAAGTAGGAGAGAGAAGGGAAGTAACACATTTTACGATTTAATTTATGGCAGTCAACACCGTACGTCCACAAGTGAATCGGCCGAAGGCAAACACCCTGCGGGAGGTGCCTACGGTAGAGAAGCCGCGTCCGGCCCGCCCGCCGCGCCAGAAGGGCACCAGTCTGTTTGAACTGTTAGACCGCTACACCAAAGTAGACTGGTTCTTTGCCGAAGGTCTGCCCGTGAGGTACTTGCCCAAGGTACTTTTCCTGATGGGCGTGACCTTGTTTTACATTGGCAACACCCACTACGCCGACCGTACGCTCCGCCGCATTGACAAAACCAAAGCCGAAACCGAGGACCTTCGCGCGGATTACACGACGTTGAAATCTGATTACATGGAAGCGAGCAAGCAGTCTGAGGTGGCCCGTAACGTGGAGCCCCTTGGCCTGATGGAAAGTTCAACCCCACCCATTCAAGTAGTGATCAAGAAAGATGAATATTAAGAAGTCCATCGTTACGCGTGTGCGGGTGGCCTTTTTGGCTATCTGTCTTTTCGCGTTTGCGATTATTTACAAAGTAGGGTACATCCAGTTCAAGGACGGAGACCGCTGGCGCGAGATCGCCAATGAGAAGCGGTTCCATTACCAGCCGGTATACGCTACCCGCGGGAACATCTACTCCAATGATGACCGCATCATGGCTACGTCTTTGCCCTTCTACCGGGTAGCCTTTGATCCTACCATTTCGCCAGATGATGTTTTCGCCAAGGGCATTGACTCGTTGGCTATTCAACTTTCCCGTTTCTACGGCGACCGTTCACCTGAGTACTACAAGCGCAAAATCAAGAACGCCCGCAGCGCCGATCGTAAGTATGTACGCCTGAACAGCCGGTTGATCAACTACCAGGACAAAAAGATGATGGCCAAATGGCCAATTTTCAGGTCCGGTAAAAACCGCGGTGGGGTGATCTTTGAAAAACTGGATCGCCGGTTCCTGCCGTTTGGGTCATTGGCGAAGCGTACCATCGGGTTCATCAACGAAGACCGCAACGGAGCCGGTCTAGAGTTCAGCTTTAACCGCCATTTGGCCGGCAAAGACGGCGAGGCGCTGTACGAGCGCATGGCGGGCGGTAACAAGCCTATCAATGACGGAACCGAGGTGAAACCCATGCCGGGCTTCGACATTCAGACCACCATTGACATCAACCTGCAAGACGTAGCGGAGAATGCCTTGAACCGGGTGCTGACCTTGAATGATGCCGCGTACGGCTGCGTGATTCTGATGGAAGTAAGTACCGGGCACATCAAAGCTATAGCCAACCTGGGTCGTCAGAGTGAAGGCGTGTACGTGGAGGATTACAACTATGCCGTAGGTAACCAGGGACGCACCGAACCAGGCTCCACCTTCAAACTGGCTTCCATGATGGCCTTGCTGGAGGAAACCAACATGAGCCTCACCGATACAGTGGATACTGGCGTGGGTTCTGAGCGAATTGGCGGCGCCGTGAAAACCGATACCCACGGCTACGGAAAAATTACGTTGCAGCAGGTATTTGAGAAGTCCTCTAACGTAGGCGTAGCCAAGCTCATTCAGAAGACCTTTGAGAGCAACCCGCAGAAATACGTGGATTACCTGCACAAATTCGGGTTGCACCAGCCGCTGGGTTTCCAGATGAACGGCGAGGCCATTCCCTACATCAAATCACCCAAAGACCGTAGTTGGAGCCGCCCGTCGTTGTCTACCATGGCCATTGGCTATGAGCTGAAAATTTCTCCGTTGCAGACTCTGGCGTTTTACAATGCCGTGGCGAATAATGGCGTGAAGGTGCAGCCCATGATTGTGAAAAGCATCAAGCGCGCCGACCAGATTCTGGAGTCTTACGAAGCCAAAGTGCTGAACCCCCAGATTTGCTCAGAAGAGACCCTGGTGAAACTCAGGGCCATGATGGAAGGGGTGGTGGAAAACGGAACGGGTAAAAACGTCCGCAGCAAAGACTATAAGGTGGCCGGTAAAACCGGTACGGCCAGAAAAGTAATCAACGGCCAATACACCCGGAAATACTCTACGTCGTTTGTAGGTTATTTTCCGGCAGATAAGCCCAAATACAGCTGCATTGTCATTATTGACAGCCCGCAGAAAGGCGCCCAATACGGTGGTGACGTAGCGGCACCGGTGTTCCGCGAATTAGCGGACAAAGCATATGCCCAAGACTTAGCCATTCACGCGCCTATGGTGCGCCGCCCGGCAAACGTGAAACCGAAGTTACCGGTGCTGCACGCCGGAAACCAGGAAGAACTCACCATTCTTTGCAACAAGTTAGGCGTGAGTGCCCACCCGTTAAGCCCCGAAGAAGATTGGGTACGGGTAGACACGCAGAAACAATCAGTTGCCTTGAAACCGGTTCCTGTGAAAATGGGCCAGGTGCCCGATGTCACGGACATGACGTTGAGAGATGCCCTTTACCTCTTAGGAAACCACGGCATCAAAGTACGGGCCATCGGGCTGGGCCGGGTAGAAAGCCAGAGCATTCCGCCAGGGCAACCCGTAGCCAAAGGAACAACCATTACCATTACTCTAACTAAACATGGCGCAACTAGAAAACCTGCTGCAGGTACTCCAGACAACGCAATTGCTCGGGCCTACTAACCCCGAGCTTTCTGCGTTAACCATGGATTCTCGTCAGGCCGGGCCGGGCGTGGGTTTCTTTGCTATCCGGGGTACGCTCCGCGATGGGCATGACTTTATTCCCGCTGCGGTGGAGCAAGGCGTTTCTGTCGTGTTTTGCGAAGAACTGCCCCAAAACACCCCGGCGCACGTGACGTTTGTGCAGGTGCCCAACGCCGCCGAGGCGATGGGTTACGCAGCCGCCGAATTCTACGGTAACCCTTCCAAGAAACTAAAACTGGTGGGCGTGACCGGCACCAACGGCAAAACCACCTGCGTGACGCTGCTGCATAAACTGTACCGCGACCTGGGCTACAATGCCGGTTTGCTCTCAACGGTGCAGAACCAGATAAACGAAACCGTGATTCCGGCTTCGCACACCACGCCAGATGCCATTACGCTACAAGGTTTGTTGGCCCAAATGGTGAAAGCCGGTTGTACCCACGCCTTCATGGAAGTGAGTTCGCACGCTCTGGTGCAGCACCGCGTGACGGGCGTGCAGTTTACCGGCGCCGTGTTCACCAACATCACCCATGACCACCTGGACTACCATGGCACCTTTGACGAGTACATCCGGGCCAAGAAGCTGTTTTTCGATAATCTGGGCAAAAAGGCTTTCGCGCTGGTAAACTCTGATGACAAGCGCGCCATGGTGATGCTGCAGAACACTAAAGCCACCAAATACACCTACGCCCTCCGCAAGGAAGCCGATTTCAAAGCCCGTTTACTGGATAACTCTATTCAGGGGTTACAATTGGAGCTGGAAGGACAGGAGGTGTGGTTCCGGTTAATCGGAACGTTCAACGCCTACAACTTGCTGGCGGTGTACGGCGCAGCCACCTTACTGGGAGAAGACAAGCAGGAAGTATTGGCCAGTTTATCTAACCTCACTTCGGCCGCCGGCCGATTTGATTACGTGGTTTCTGCCGGGCAGATTACGGGTATTGTAGATTACGCCCATACCCCTGATGCACTGGAAAACGTGCTGCAAACCATCCAGCAAATCCGGAAACCGGAGCAAAAGGTGATCACCATTGTAGGCTGCGGCGGAAACCGCGATGCCACCAAGCGTCCGGTGATGGCAGACATTGCCGCCAAAATGAGCGACCGCGTGATTCTGACTTCTGATAACCCAAGGGATGAAGACCCGCAGGAAATTCTGAACCAGATGCAAGCCGGTGTGAAGCCAACGGATTTGAAGAAAGCGCTTTCAGTGGTAGACAGACGAGAGGCCATTAAAACGGCGGTGTTGCTGGCAGAGGCCGAGGATATTATTCTGGTAGCGGGCAAAGGCCACGAGACGTACCAGGAAGTGAAAGGGGTCCGGTCACCGTTTGATGACAAGCAGGTGCTGCAGGAGTCCTTTGCCTTGCTGCAGAAATAGCGGCAGGGCCGAATAACAGAACATGACCTAAGAAGGACGGGCAGAACCTGCCTTCTTTTGATACTAAGAAACGGATGCTTTATTACCTTTTTGATTTTCTAGACCGGCAATTTGACTTCTACGGAGCGGGCGTGATGCGTTACATCTCGTTCAGGGCGGGATTGGCGGCGCTGTTTTCGCTTTTGATCGCCATGATTTTCGGGGGGCGCCTCATACGGTTGCTGCACCGCAAGCAAGTGGGCGAGTCTATCCGGGATTTGGGCCTGGAAGGACAGCTGGAGAAAAGAGGCACGCCTACCATGGGCGGTCTCATCATCCTGCTCGCCATTTTGCTGCCTACCGTACTTTTCGCCCGACTCAACAACGTCTACATTCTGCTCATGTTGGTTTCCACCGTCTGGTTGGGGGCCATCGGGTTTCTGGATGATTACATTAAAGTATTCCGCAAAAACAAGGAAGGCTTGGCCGGTCGGTTCAAGATTTTAGGCCAGATAGGCTTAGGACTGATTGTGGGGCTGACGCTGTTTTTCTCCGAAGATGTGGTGGTGAGACAGTACATCACGGCCAAAGGCTTGACCGCTATTGATTTTTCCAACTCCTACCAAGATGTCCGGAAAATGATCACCACGGTGCCTTTCACCAAGAACAATGAGTTGGATTACCATCATTTCTTCAGCTTCGCGAGTCCGTTGCTGGGTTCTTACGCCCGTTTCCTGTACATCCCGCTGGTGATCATCATCATCACGGCCGTATCTAACGGCGCTAACATCACCGATGGCATTGACGGTTTGGCAGCAGGAACTTCGGCTATCATCGGGACCACCCTAGCGGTATTCGCCTGGGTTTCTGGTAACTCCGTTTTCGCCGATTATTTTGACATCATGTACATTCCCAACACCGGCGAACTGGTGATTTTCTGTACCGCATTCGTGGGGGCCTGCGTGGGTTTCCTGTGGTACAACTCGTACCCCGCGCAGGTGTTCATGGGCGATACCGGTTCCTTATCCATCGGGGGAATCATCGCGGTTTTAGCTCTGATTTTACGAAAAGAGCTTTTAATCCCCATTCTCTGCGGCATTTTCCTGGTAGAAAACCTCTCGGTGATGCTGCAGGTGAGCTATTTCAAATACACCAAAAGGAAATACGGCGAGGGTCGCCGCATTTTCAAGATGTCGCCCCTGCACCACCACTACCAGAAGCTTGGCTACCATGAGTCCAAGATTGTATCCCGCTTCTGGACAGTAGGTATCATGCTGGCGATATTGACCTTAGTAACTCTAAAATTGAGATAAGCTGATTTCAGCCTCTTTTTAGAAAATAAGCTTAGAACAGGATTCAATCAAATAATTTATAATGCAAAAAATAGCCATACTAGGAGCAGGGGAGAGCGGCGTAGGAGCAGCCTTGTTGGCACAAGCCAGGGGCTTTGACGTGTTCGTCTCAGACCGCGGCTCTATTGCAGAAAAGTACCGGGCGCAACTGACCCAGGCGCAGATTCCCTTTGAGGAAGGAACCCATACGCTGGAGCAAATCTTTGCGGCCGTTGAAATCATCAAAAGTCCGGGTATTCCAGACACGGCTCCGGTAATTCAGGGAGCAGTAGAAAGAAACATTCCCATCATCTCTGAGATTGAGTTTGCGGGACGGTATGCCACGGGCAAATTCATTTGTATTACTGGCACCAACGGCAAAACCACTACCACGCTGCTGACTTATCACTTGCTGAAAAGTGCGGGTTTGAAGGTGGCTTTGGCCGGGAACGTAGGAGAGAGCCTGGCGGGGAAAGTGCTGGAGGGCGGCTATGACTACTACGTGGTTGAACTGAGTAGTTTTCAGCTAGACAACATGTACAGCTTCAAAGCGCACATCGGTATTCTGCTGAACATCACGCCAGACCATTTGGACCGCTACGAATACCAGATGGAGAAGTACGCGGCTGCCAAGTTCCGCGTGGCGCAGAACATGACTTCTGCGGAGTACTTCCTCTTCAACCAGGATGATGCCGAAATCCAGAAATACCGTGCTGTCCATGAGGTGCCGGGTACCCAGGTGCCTTTCGGGTTGAAAGAAACAGAAGGACTGGTCATTCAATACCAAGGACCGGCTATTCTAGGCTCTTTTGCGCAAATCAGTGCAAAAGTAGACACTTCTAAATTACCGTTAATTGGGCAGCACAATCAGTACAACACCATGGCCGCAGTAGGTGCGGCGTTGCTAGTGGGCATAGCGCCAGAGCAGATTGAAGAAGCACTGGGAACGTTCCAGAATGCCGAGCATAGGTTGCAACCGGTTGGTGAGATTGACGGTGTTCGCTTCATCAATGATTCCAAAGCCACCAACGTGGAAGCGGTTTGGTACGCGCTGGACGGAATTCAACAGCCTATTGTGTGGGTAGTAGGCGGAAAAGACAAAGGCAATGACTACACCACGTTGCTGCCGTTGGTGCAGGAGAAAGTGAAGGCTATTGTGTGCCTGGGGGTAGACAACAGCAAGCTTTTCGCCTCTTTTTCGCAAACCGGCCTTAAAATGGTAGAAACGCAGGAGGTACAGGAAGCCGTGCAATTAGCCAAAGATCTTGCGCAACCCGGTGATGTGGTATTGCTTTCTCCGGCCTGCGCCAGCTTTGACCTTTTCAATAATTACGAACACCGGGGCCAGGCCTTTGCCCAGGCAGTAGCCGCCCTTAATCCAACCGTAGCATGACACCTATCAAAAACTGGCTTCGCGATAACTTGAAAGGCGACCCCATTTTGTGGGGAATCGTCTTGTCTTTCGGGCTCATCAGTATTGCCGTCGTGTACTCGGCCACGGGTACTTTGGCGTACAAAAAAATGGGAGGCAACACCGAGTATTACCTGTTCAAACACTCCAGCCTCATCTTCATCGGGTTAGCGTTTGTGTGGCTCGCGCACAAAATCAATTACCGGTACTACGCTAAACTGAGCTTACTGGCCCTTATTTTCTCGGTACCCTTGCTCATCTACACGTATCTGAAAGGCTCCAACATCAACGAGGCTTCGCGTTGGCTGACTATTCCTATTATCAACCAAACCTTCCAACCTTCAGATTTGGCGAAACTGGCGTTGATTTCCTATCTGGCCAGTATCCTGAGCAAACGGCAGATGGATATTGAATCCAAGCAGACGTTGATTCCGCTGTTTCTGTGGAGCGGCTTGATCTGTGGCCTGATTGCCATGAGTAACATCTCTACCGGCTTGCTGCTGTTTTTGACCTGCCTTTTGCTCATGTTCATTGGCCGGATTCCCATGAAATCCATTTTCATCATGATCGCGGTGGGGGCGATATTTGGGTCTATTGCGCTATTCCTGGGTCAAAGGGCGCAAACGGCACTCAGCCGGATTGAGAATTTCATGGACGAGGAAAACACCGTATTCCAGTTAGAGCAGTCCTACATCGCCATCGCCACGGGCGGGGTTTTAGGAAAAGGCCCCGGAAACTCAGACCAGCGCAACGTGCTGCCTCACCCGTACTCTGACTTTATTTACGCCATCATCATTGAGGAATACGGCATGGTAGGAGGGGCCGTCATTCTCTTCCTGTACCTAGCCTTCCTCTACCGAGGGATGATGGCGGTCACCAACAGTTTGGGAGCCTTCGGCGGATTACTGTCCGCGGGTATCAGTTTCAGTCTGGTCATTCAGGCCATGGTGAACATGGGCGTGGCTGTAGGCTTGGGACCAATCACGGGTCTGCCGCTTCCGCTACTCAGTATGGGAGGAACCTCCCTGATCTTTACCGGTATTTCCATCGGGATTATCCTGAGTGTGAGCCGCAGCGAGCATGAAGCGAAGATTGCTTCGGCGCATACCGTGAACAAACCTGCTAATGTCTTGACGCATGCCTGAGAAAAACTATAGATTCATCATCAGCGGTGGCGGCACGGGTGGGCATATCTATCCGGCGGTAGCCATCGCAAACGAGATCAAACGGCTTTACCCGTCGGCGGAGATCTTGTTTGTGGGTGCCATGGGCCGTATGGAGATGACGCGGGTGCCGGAAGCGGGTTATAAAATCATTGGTCTGTGGATCAGTGGGCTGCAGCGCCGCCTGACTATGGACAACCTGTCGTTCCCTTTGAAGGTGATTTCCAGTGTTCGGAAGTCGTACAAGATCATCAAAGATTTCAAGCCCGATGCCGTGGTGGGCGTGGGCGGCTACGCCAGCGGACCGTTGCTGTATGCGGCTACCAAAATGGGGATTCCGTCCCTCATTCAGGAACAGAATTCTCACGCGGGTATCACCAATAAGCTGCTGGCCAACAAAGTAGACAAAGTCTGCGTGGCCTATGACAGCATGTACAAGTACTTCCCCAGCGCCAAGCTTGTGCTCACCGGCAATCCGGTGCGCCGGGATATTACCGAACTGGACGGGAAACGCACCGAAGCCATGCAGTTCTTCGGGCTCAACCCTGACCGCTTGACCTTTCTGGTGATTGGCGGGAGTTTAGGGGCCCGTACCCTGAACCAGAGCACCGAACAGGCGCTGCAAAAAATACAGGAAGCAGGCTACAACCTCATCTGGCAAACCGGAAAGCTGTTTTTCCCAACGGCTGAAACGGCCGTTAGAGAATATCCCGCCGACCAGATCAAAGCTTCTGATTTTATCAAACGCATGGACTTGGCGTATGCCGCCGCCGATGTGGTAATTTCCCGCGCTGGGGCTTTATCTATTTCAGAGTTGTGCCTGGCGATGAAACCGTCTATTCTGGTGCCCTCGCCCAACGTAGCCGAAGACCATCAGACCAAAAACGCAATGGCTTTGGTGCAGAAAGACGCGGCGGTGCTGGTGAAAGACGTGGAGGCTTCGCAGAAATTGTGGGATGCGGCATTTGAGCTGGCCAAAAATCCGGCCCGGCAGCAAACCTTGCGGGAAAACATTGCCCAGTTGGGAAAACCCCAGGCAGCGGAGGCCATTGTTCAGGAACTTTTAAAACTGATCAGATGAACCTGCACCAATACCGCCATATCTATTTTCTAGGCATAGGAGGCATTGGCATGAGCGCCCTGGCCCGTTGGTTTTTGGCCAAAGGGTTCACGGTAGCAGGTTATGATAAAACGCCTACTCCTTTAACCCAGAAGTTGGGAGAAGAGGGCGCGTCCATTCATTTTGAGGATAATGTGCAGCTGATTCCAGCCTCTTTTAGAGAAAATAAGGCTGAAACGCTCGTGATTCTGACGCCTGCCGTACCAGCAAATCATTCAGAACGGCAGTACCTGGTAGAAGAAGGCTTTACCATCATGAAACGGTCACAGGTGCTGGGGCTTTTAACGCAGGACCAATACTTGGTAGCTGTAGCGGGTACGCACGGGAAAACCACTACTTCCAGCATGGTGGCGCACCTGTTGCACCACGCCGGGGTTTCCACCTCCGCCTTTTTAGGGGGTATTTCCACCGATTTAGGTTCAAACCTGTTGTTGCCGCACCAGCAAGAGGAGCGGGCCTTGGCCGTGGTTGAGGCCGATGAGTATGACCGTTCGTTTCTGACGCTGCACCCGGACATTGCTATTGTTACTTCTACAGATCCAGATCACCTGGATATATATGGCGAAAAAGAAGCGCTAGTAGAGTCGTTCCGGCAGTTTGTGCGGCAGATAAAACCCAACGGTTATTTACTGCTCAACCATACCGCCGACCAGAGCTTGGCCCAGGCGGTAAATTCTTCGGTGACGGTCATAAAATATGGTCTTGAAAAAGAGGAATTAGCTGCGGAAGGCGTGCAAATAGCAGACGGAGTTATGAAATTTTCTGCCAAAGGGCGGAACTTCCTGTTGCCTACAACTGCTTTGCAGGTGCCCGGTTTTCATAACGTGGAAAATGCTTTGGCAGCTGCCCAAGCCGTTTCATTGGTTGGCGTTCCGGTAGAAAAAATTCAGTCAGGAATTACAGCCTATACGGGTGTAAAAAGAAGGTTTGAAAAGGTATATGCGTCTGAAAAAAGAGTATATTTAGACGATTATGCACATCACCCCAGGGAAATTGAGGCGTTCCTCCATTCGGTAAGGGCGCTGTACCCCGGGCAGAAACTGAGAGTAATTTTTCAGCCCCACTTATTTACTCGCACCCGCGACTTTTTGGAAGAATTTGCCCGGAGTTTAGACCTCGCAGATGAGGTATGGCTCTTGGATATTTATCCGGCCCGGGAGTTACCCCTTCCTGGTATTACATCAGCACTGCTGTTTGAGCAATTAAAGACAGATAAACTTCTTTTATCTAAAAAAGAAGTGGTCAAATTGTTGTCAAAGGATTTGGATTTTAAGGTGTTAGCTACTATCGGTGCTGGGGATATAGATGCCTTGGTTCCAGAGATTAAAAACGTATTGGAGGAAAAGGACCATGTATTGGAATAGAAAGGTCAAAGCGCTTCTATTTGCGGTATTTTGCATGGGGGGATTTGTTTTTTTAGCAGGATTTTCTAAGGCAAAACAGGAGGAAAAAATATGCAAAAAAGTCAATATTAAAATTGATAATGAGTATAACAATTACTTCCTTAGTGAATCGGAAGTGATGGCGCTGCTGACCCGTAACGGACGTCAGCCGCTCACGGGAATGAAAAAGCAGGAGATTGATCTCAAGCAACTGGAAATGCGGATTAAATCGCATAAATTTGTAAGACAAGCGGAGGTCTCTCGTGATTTGGAAGGCAATATCAATGTCACGATACAGCAAAACCGACCTATTGCCCGGTTGCTAAGCACTGAAAAGGACGTATACCTGGACGAAGAAGGAAATCAACTTCCTTTATCGGCTTTGTACACGGCCCATGTCCTGCCTGTGACATCTTCAGTGAATACAACTTCCAAAGGCGGTTCGTTTTTTCAGGACTCAGTGGGCACCGCTTATTTGTCTCTGCTACGGTACATTGAAAAAGACCCGTTTTGGAACGCGCAGCTTGCCCACATGGACATTGACGAAAAGGGCAAGGTTAGTTTTTTGACACAGGTGGGCGATCAGCACATTGAGTTTGGGAAACCGGTTCATGTGGAAGAGAAATTCAGAAAGCTCTTCATCTTCTATAAAGAAGTAATGCCAGTGGTGGGCTGGGATAAATACAGCCGCTTGAATGTAGAATACAAGGATCAGATTATTTGTGAATAGTTAATAACATGACGCAGAACGACAAAATAGTTGTAGGCTTAGACATTGGAACAACCAAAATTTGCGCGCTGGTAGGTAGAAAGAATGAGTACGGCAAGCTAGAGATCCTTGGCTTGGGGAAAGCAGTATCTGAAGGAGTGGTGCGGGGCATGGTGAGCAACATTGATAAAACGGTTGAAGCCATCAAGAAAGCAATCAGACAGGCAGAGGAACAATCGGGAATTGATATCAAAGTGGTGAACGTGGGTATTGCCGGGCAGCACATCAAAAGTCTGCAGCACAACGGAAGCATTACCCGCACCTCTTTGGACAGTGAGATTACCGTAGAGGACATTAACCGTCTTACCAATGATATGTACCGTCTGGTGACTCCGCCGGGCAGTGAGATCATTCACGTAATGCCACAAGACTACAAAGTAGATTACGAAGACGGCATCATGGACCCTGTGGGTATGTCTGGCGTGCGCCTGGAAGGGAACTTCCACATCATTACGGCCCAATCCAATGCGGTGAACAACATCACCAAATGCATTAGTCGTGCTGGTCTGGAGATTGATCAACTCATCCTGGAGCCCTTGGCGTCTTGCATGTCTGTGCTGAGCGAAGAAGAGCGCGAAGCCGGCGTTGCCCTGATTGACATTGGAGGTGGTACCACAGATCTGGCTATCTTCAAAGACAATATCATCCGGCACACGGCAGTTCTTCCGTTTGGAGGGAACATCATTACTTCTGATATCAAACAGGGCTGCATGGTGATGCAGAACCAAGCCGAGCAACTGAAAGTGCGTTTCGGGAAGGCGATAGCCGATGAAGCCTCTGATAATGAGATTGTTTCTATCCCCGGCTTACGTGACCGCACTCCCAAAGAAATCTCTCTCAAGAACCTTGCTTTCATTATTGAGGCAAGAATGGAGGAGATTGTTGAACTCGTTTACTCAGAAATTGTTAGAAGCGGGTATGCCAACCAATTGGCGGCAGGTGTTGTGATTACCGGAGGCGGGGCGCAACTGCAGAACCTGGTGCAACTAGTAGAGTACTTGACAGGCCTTGATGCCCGTATCGGATATCCGAATGAGCATTTGGGAAAGAGCAAGATAGACTCTGTTAAGAGCCCAATGTTCGCAACTACCGTAGGTTTGGTCCTGGCTGGCTATCAAGCGCTGGATGAGCGGGTGAACCGTTACACAGAAATGACCAACACCCCGGCTGTCCGGAGTGCGAATGAAGCGAAGCCAGTTCAGAAGCCAAGCAGCAGTGGGGGTGGGGTAGGTTTCTTCAGTAAGATTGTAGAGCGTACCAAAAGCATGCTGATCGATGATTTTGACGATAAGCAACAGAACTATTAACGCGTAATTTCAGGAGGGATAACATGAGTTTTTCATCGTACAAGTTTGATGTGCCATCACACTCTAAATCCATCATCAAGGTAATTGGTGTTGGCGGAGGGGGAAGCAATGCCGTGAACCACATGTTCAACCAAGGCATTAAGGACGTGGAGTTTGTGGTGTGCAATACCGATGAACAGGCGTTGAAAAGTAGCAGTGTGCCTAACAAGCTTCAGATTGGAACTACCCTCACTGAAGGTCTTGGCGCAGGGGCTAACCCAGAACGTGGCAAGCAAGCTGCCTTAGAAAGCAAAGAAGAGATAAGAGAACTGTTAGGGGCCCACACCAAAATGGTCTTCATCACGGCGGGTATGGGCGGCGGAACCGGAACCGGTGCCGCGCCGGTCATCGCCAAAGTGGCGAAGGAGATGGACATCTTAACGGTAGGTATTGTCACGGCTCCTTTTGCATTTGAAGGTCGTAAGAAACGCACTGCCGCCGATAACGGAATCAAAGAACTCAGCGAGAACTGTGATACCGTTCTGGTTATCTTGAATGATAAACTGCGTGAAATGTTTGGGAACCTGCCTATCAGAGCAGCGTTTGCCAAAGCAGATAACGTTTTAACCACTGCCGCTAAGTCTATTGCTGAGATCATTACGGTAACTTCTGAGGTGAACGTGGACTTTGAAGACGTGAAAACGGTGATGAAGGACTCTGGTGCAGCGGTGATGGGCTCTGCCATTACCGAAGGCGAGAACAGAGCCCTGCGTGCCGCTGAAGAATCCCTTTCTTCTCCATTGTTGAACAACACTGACATTCACGGAGCTCAGAAAATCCTTCTTTCCATTATGTCAGGTGATCAGGCTGAATTGGAGATGGATGAACTGACCGAGATCACCGATTACATTCAGGAGAAAGCCGGCGATGACTCTGAGGTGATCTTCGGGCACGGAATTGATTCTTCGTTGGGTGCCAGCATTAGAGTAACAGTGATAGCCACCGGTTTTGCTCGCGAAATCGAAAGCCTTCCCGCACCAAAAAAGTCTTTTGAGGCAGCAGCACCAGTTGGAGCTACTGCGCCTCAGGCAGTAACTGAACCAGTTATTGAACCAGTTGCTCCTGTCGTTTCTACTACTTATTCGGTAACGCCGCCAGCTTCTGCTACGCAGTTAGTAGCTAATGAGCCGGTTCGCAAGCCAGCTCCCGTAGCAGAGAACACCAACCGAATCGTTTTTGACCTGGATGCAGATAGCGGGTTGGTTTCTCCTGGGTATGAGGAAGAAGTAAGTATTCCTGAACCCATTCAGGAAACCAGAGAGCCTCAGCTTAGCAAAATGGATGAGCGTCGGGCACGTCTTCGTAACTTGAGTGCCACAGATCCTTATTCAGATGCTTCTATCAAAGAGAAATTAGAGGTTCCGGCTTACCTGCGCAGAAATGTGCAACTGGAGAATGTGATCCCTTCTTCTGAGCAGAAGATTTCCCGTTTCAACCTGAACGATGACAATGAATTACTAGGAGACAACCGTTTCCTGCACGATAACGTGGACTAGGCATTTTTGCCCTGTTTTCTGAAAAGAAGCCCTAAAGCGATTTCGTTTTAGGGCTTCTTTTTTGGTTTTAGGACTAAACTGGTTAATACTATTGCTGTGTTTGTAGGGGCAATCCCTTGTGGTTGCCCTGGTTTGCAAATGAAAATTTTCTGCTACCGTAGGATAGGTCGCGACCTGTCCGTACAATCTCAATTGAAAAGTAGCATCATAACTAAAGCCAGCGTGGAGGCATAGTGTGCAGAATAGTATCTCAAATGGTAGGGCTTGTGGGGAGACCTGAGAACATCTAAAACGAAAGAAACTCCTCAATCTGCTCCTCTAGAAGCTGGCGGTACAAGGGATTGGTGAACTGACCTTCCTGTAAGTGTTTGTGTATGTAGGGGAAACGTGGTTTTTGGGCCAGCACGTGTAAGCCACAGTAATGCAGGACATCGGTGAGGTGGCTCAAGGCAATGTTGCCTCCCTGGCTACCCGTGGAAAGGCCTACCAGTGCTCCCTTTTTCCTGCGTAATGCATCTGGGTACTCTAAGCCATCTATGAACGCTTTCAGGACTCCGGGGAAAGAGCAGTTGTATTCCGGCACTATGAAGACCATCTTCTGTACCTCGGCCACCCGTTTTCTAAGCCAGAGAAACTCCTGCGAATACAGTTCGCTTTTGTATAGGGTGGGAGAGGCAAAGTCTAAGGGTAGATCCTGTAAATCAAGAATTTCTGAGGCTTGCCCTCGGGCCGTAAGCTGTTGCTGGTAGAGTTTGGCTACCTGGAGGGTGATGGAATTAGGTCGGTTGGTACCTGATATAATGAGTATCATCAGAAACTTGGTTAAGCTAGTATAACAGGGTAGGGAAGCTAAAGTTACGGCAATTTATGAGATGTGTAGAACCGTTTAGGTCAGGCATGGGTTTCGTTTGGCGGCCTTTTCCTGAAAACAGGGCTAAAACAAAAAGGCGAAGCCTCTTTTCAGAAGCTTCGCCCTTTTGTAAAGTCTAATGGAAACTTACACGTTTTCAGACGTGAAAGAAGCATTGATGTACTCGCGGTTCAGCATGGCGATGTTCTCCAAGGAGATACCTACCGGGCATTCCGCGGCGCAGGAACCAATGTTGGTACAAGCGCCAAAGCCTTCTTTGTCCATTTGGGCCACCATGTTCTCCACGCGTGTCTTCCGCTCTACCTTACCTTGTGGCAACAAAGCCAACTGAGAAACTTTGGCAGAGGTAAAGAGCATGGCAGAGCCGTTCTTACAGGCTGCTACACAGGCACCGCACTGGATACAGGTTGCCGCGTCAAACGCTTTGTCCGCAATGTTCTTCGGAATCGGAATTTCGTTTGCATCTGGTACCCCACCGGTGTTCACGGAGATGTAACCACCCGCCTGTTGGATTCTGTCCAGGGCAGAACGGTCGGTGCAAAGGTCTTTCAGAACCGGGAACGGACCTGCTCTCCAAGGCTCAATAGTGATGGTGTCACCGTCATTGAACTTGCGCATGTGCAACTGGCAGGTGGTGGTACCACGTTCTGGTCCGTGAGCCCGACCGTTGATGTACAGACTGCACATTCCGCAGATACCTTCGCGGCAGTCATGGTCAAACGCTACGGGATCAATGCCTTTCAGGAGCAAGTCCTCGTTCAGCACGTCCATCATCTCTAGGAAGGACATTTCCGGGGAGATATCTTTTATTTGATATGTTTCCAGCTTACCGGCTGTCTGAAAGTTCTTTTGTCTCCAAACTTTCAGCGTCAGGTTCATTGGTTTGCTGTTAGGATTATTACCAGCCATTTTCTTTTCAATTAAGAATTAAGAATCTGGAATCAGGAAGGGATGAAAGAGGAGCCACTCAACAGCTTACTGGAGTTTATCTCCTGTTTCTTATTTCCTGATTCGTAATTATTTATAGCTTCTTTGCGTCAGTTTCACGTTCTCGAACTTCAGCTCCTCTTTGTGCAGCACAGACGGTTGGTTAGGACCGGTGTACTCCCACGCGGCTACGTACGTGTAGTTCTCATCGTCCCTTAGGGCTTCGTTCTCTGGAGTCTGGTATTCCTCGCGGAAGTGACCACCACACGATTCGTTGCGGTTCAGGGCGTCATCTACCATCAGTTCACCCAATTCCAGGAAGTCGGCCACACGGCCAGCTTTCTCCAGAGTGATGTTCAGTTCTTCGTTCACCCCAAGAATCTTTACGTCTCTCCAGAACTCATCGCGCAGTTTTCTGATTTCCTGCTTGGCGTACTGCAAGCCTTCCGCGTTACGGGCCATGCCGCAGTAATCCCACATGATATGGCCTAAGGCTTTGTGGAAATCATCTACCGTTCTGGTTCCGTTGATGCTCAACAGACGGTTCACATCTGCCTGCACTTTGGCTTCGGCCTCTTTAAATGCTGGGTGAGTAGTCTCTACTCGGGTGGTTGGGTTCTGCGCCAGGTAATCACCAATGGTATACGGAATTACAAAGTATCCGTCAGCCAAACCTTGCATGAGGGCAGAAGCTCCTAAACGGTTAGCGCCGTGGTCAGAGAAGTTACACTCACCGGTAGCGTACAAGCCAGGTACGGTTGTCATGAGGTTATAATCTACCCAAAGACCGCCCATGGTGTAGTGAACCGCCGGGTAAATCCGCATCGGTTGCTCATACGGGTTCTCGCCGGTTATTTTGGCGTACATGTCAAAGAGGTTCCCGTATTTCTGGCTGATTTTGTCTAAACCTTCACGCTTGATAGCATCGGCGAAGTCAAGGTAAACGGCCAGTTTGGTAGTTCCTACGCCACGTCCTTCGTCGCAGGCCAATTTGGCGTTACGGGAAGCCACGTCACGAGGCACCAAGTTACCGAAGGAAGGGTATTTGCGCTCCAGGAAATAGTCACGCTCTTCTTCCGGAATATCACCGGGCGCACGGTTGTCGCCAACGGCTTTGGGTACCCAAACCCGTCCGTCGTTCCGCAGGGACTCAGACATCAGCGTCAGCTTAGACTGGTAACCGCCCGATACCGGAATACAGGTAGGGTGAATCTGGGTAAAGCAAGGGTTCGCGAACAAAGCACCTTTCTTGTGGGCTCTCCAGATGGCCGTGGTGTTAGAACCCATGGCATTAGTGGAAAGGAAGAATACGTTGCCGTAACCACCGGTAGCCAGAATCACAGCGTGCGCGCTGTGCGATTCAATTTTACCAGTAATTAAGTGACGGGTTACAATGCCGCGGGCTTTGCCGTCTACCATTACCAGGTCTAGCATCTCGGTGCGTGGGTACATCTTCACTTTACCGTAGGCAATCTGACGGTTCAGGGCAGAGTAGGCACCCAACAACAACTGCTGACCGGTTTGGCCCCGGGCGTAGAACGTCCGGCTTACCTGGGCACCTCCAAAGGAACGGTTCGCCAGTAATCCGCCGTACTCACGGGCAAAGGGAACACCCTGCGCAACGCACTGGTCAATGATGTTCACGCTCACTTGGGCCAGACGATACACGTTGGCTTCGCGGGCGCGGTAGTCACCACCTTTGATGGTGTCATAGAACAAGCGGTACACGCTGTCACCGTCGTTCTGGTAGTTTTTGGCAGCATTGATACCGCCTTGGGCTGCAATGGAGTGGGCACGACGCGGGCTGTCCTGATAGCAGAATGCCTTTACGTTGTAGCCCAGTTCAGCCAAGGTAGCAGCGGCAGAAGCTCCGGCAAGACCGGTTCCTACCACAATCACATCATATTTACGTTTGTTAGCCGGGTTTACCAGCTTCACATTGAATTTATGCTTGTCCCATTTTTCGGCCAATGGCCCGTCGGGAATCTTTGAATCTAGAATCATAGAGTTCGCTTATTACAAAACAACGTCTTTGATAAAAAAGTAAAGCGGCATGGCGGCAAAACCGGCCGGTACTACAACGGAAAAGAAGGCTCCAAATTTCTGTATGCCGGGAGTGTACTTCTTATGGTTCAGGCCCAAGGTGTGGAAAGCACTGGAGAAACCATGGTACAGGTGATAACCTAACGCAATCTGGCCTAATACATAGATCAACACATACCACCAGATATGGAAAGACTGCACTACCACTGAGTACAAGTCATCATAACCCGTTCCTTCAATGTCAATCATGTTGGGCTCCCCAAAACGCGCGCGCCAGAAGAAGTTGTACAAGTGAATGATGAGGAACACCAGAATAACAGTGCCCAGCAAACCCATGTTACGGGAAGACCAGTTGCTGTTGTCCTGCGGGCGGTTGTAAGCGTACTGTACTGATCTTGCGTTTTTGTTGCGGCGAGTAAGTACCAGCGCCTCATAGATGTGAAACCCGAACCCCAGCACCAGTACTATCTCCATGGTACGGATAAGTGGGTTGGTGGCCATGAAATGGGAGTAGATGTTGAAGGACGCGCCTCCATCTCCTTTGAACAATTGCAAGTTGCCCACCAGGTGCACCACTAAAAAAGAGCAGAGAAACAGACCAGTCACTGCTACCAGAAGTTTCCGGCCAATGCTACTGGTAAACGTTTTAGAAAACCAACTCATTTTGTTGTGTTAAGGTTGATAAAAGGTGTGTAACGGAATGGTTAAAACTTTTCAAAGGTACATGCCAAGGTTTTCTCAAGCAATTGTGACCTCTATTTTAAATGAATCTAAATTGTGCGTAGAGAGGGTTATTTTACTTCTAAACACCTTCGTTTTTAGATTGTTTTTCTGAATATAGCCTATTAATAATAATAGGTACGCTGAATTACAACAGAGCACCCCAGAATTCGTTATAGCCATACATCCGTCTCTATATACCTATGTTGCAACTGATTTGTTGGAATCATTACATAGTCTTTTATAGATTCTTCTATCTTTGTTTTTGCATGCAAACTGCTACTATATGCCTCTAATTCTACAGAAAGCGAAGGCCTTCCTGTTTTTACTGTGTGGGCTGTTTCTTTTCTCCCTCGTTACCTCCTCAGACGCACAGGCTACTCACTTGCGCGCCGGTAACATCTATGTAAAAAGTGACACCACTGCAGCCAGAAACCCCCTCCGGTTCTTCTTTACCCTGGAAACGTACAGTGTGGCGCCTCCGCCCTTTGAAGATTTGGAAGCGACCCTTTATTTCGGTGATTGCACCAGCCAGCGCGTGGCTAGAGAGTCAAGGACATTGCTTCCAGGAAACCAGAACGGCACCTTTCTGAATATTTACCGGTTTGAACACATCTATTCGGGCCCTGGTACTTTCACTGTGACTTTTGTAGGGGAGAACCGAAACGGCGGCGTAGTGAACATCTCCAACTCTGTTCAGCAGACGTTTTTTTTGCAGAGTACTCTTACGGTAGATCCTTTGTTAGGAGTGAACCAATCACCCATCTTACAATATGACCCGGTGGATGTTGCTGTCCGGAATCAGATCTATGTCCATAATCCTGGCGCTTATGATGCTGACGGAGACAGCCTTTCTTTCAAGATGTTGGAACCAAGAATTTTCAGCGCGTTTGATGCCTGCGGTAATCCAACCGGTAGAACTGCCCCGGGTTACAGAGGACTGGAGAATTTCCTGGGTAGAGCTGATAATGCTAATAACAGACCTGTTGGGCTAACCTTGGACCGGTACACCGGGCAATTGACCTGGAATACACCCGGCATGCTGGGCGAATTCAATATTGCCTTTGTGGTAGAGGAGTGGCGAAATGGCCGCTTAATAGGACAGGTCATCAGGGACATGCAGATCTTTGTGCGGGAAGACCCTAACTTACCGCCTGTTATCACCCCTCCCCGTGATACGTGCGTGGTGGCGGGAACACTTCTAATTGATACGGCTACGGTGAGAGACCCCAACCGAGACCCGGTTGAATTTACGGCAATCGGGAGTATGCTGCCACCCGTTTCTAACAAGGCTAGTTTTAGATTATTAAATGATACCACCGGTGTTTTTGCCTGGCAAACGGCTTGTCAGGATGTTCGGCGGGAACCTTACCAAGTATTATTCCGGGCAGAAGATAGGCCACCGGCTGGTAGATTAAGGTTAGTTGACTTGCAGCCTTGGCGAATTACCGTTGTAGGTCCGCCGCCGGTGCTGGTTTCCGCCGTGCCCCAAACCAGCAGTAGTATCAGGTTGAACTGGAGTGCCTATACGTGTCCCAATGCCACCACCATGTACATTTATCGGCGTGAAGGCCCCTCAGACTTTGTGCCAGATGCATGCGAAACGGGTATTCCGGCCTCTGCCGGGTACACGCTCATAGGGCAGGTAAGCGCTGGGGTAGTGACGTTCCTGGACAACAACAAGGGGCAAGGTCTGGAACGGAACAAAACCTACTGCTACCGTATTTACGCCGGCTTCCCAGAGCCAAGCGGTGGAGAAAGTATTGCCTCTAATGAGGTGTGTGCCACGCTGGAATCAATCTCCATCACCAAAGTGAGCGTGACTGAGACCAGTACCAGCACCGGTAAAATAAGGGTAGAGTGGAGTAAGCCTCGGCCTGCCAACGTAGCGCAGCTTACCGCACCATTCCTGTACCGTTTAGTACGGGCGCAGGGCCAAAGCCGGGCTGCTAACGCCGCTTTCGCCCCGGTACCCGGTTATACCTTCACCAGCCTGAATGATACGGTGTTCACTGATAACAACCTGAATACCGAAGATACCTCCTACACTTATCGGGTGGAGTTCTACCATTCAGGAACAACCGGAAGCCCAACGGTACTGGTAGATTCCTCTTCGGCTTCCAGTGTGCGCTTATCTGGACGGGCCAATGGCTCCGTCATGGAATTGCAGTGGACGTACAATGTGCCCTGGAACAATGCCAGTTCGTTAGCCAGTCCGGTTGCTGAACGTAAATATCATGTGATTTGGCTGGACCCAGAAGGTGACCGCACCTTTACCAGGTATGATAGCGTACTGGCCACTGCCACCTCGGGGACCTATAGTAAAGACATTCCGCTCACTCCTGGGAACCAGTACAGAGTATTCGTGCAAACAAAGGGTAGCTTTAACAACCCGTTCTTGCCCGATCCTATTCTGAACAACAGTCAGGAAATCACCATTGTGCGGCCGTGCGTGCCGGTGCTGGAAATTGACGAGTTGGTATGTGATGAAAACTTTGTGCCTACTCCGCCTCCGTTCGCGAATACCCTGCGGTGGTCTCTGCCACCCGGGTGTAACCCCGCCACCATTGACTTCTTTACCTTGTATTATAAAGAGACCGATGAAGGTGAATTTGTGAAAATTGGCACTGTAGACAATACAGGCCAACTGGTCTATCAATTCATTCACCAGAACCTACAGTCCTACGCCGGTTGCTACGTAGTGACCGCCACCGGTCTAGACGGTGTGGAAGGGGAGCAGAGCAACATTGTCTGCAAAGACAACTGTATTGTATTCTCCCTGCCTAACATTTTCACGCCCAACAGCGATGGCCGGAACGATACCTTTACCCCGAAACAAGGAGCAACCTTTATCAGAACCGCTACTTTGCGGGTGTTTAACCGATGGGGCAACAAAGTGTTTGAAGGCAGCGGCGACCCAGGCCTGAACTGGCGCGGCGTAGATAACAGCGGAAAAGCCCTTTCAGAAGGCACGTACTTCTATCAGGTAGAAGTAGAGTTCTTCGGCCGGGTACCAGACGTTAGAACCTTTAAAGGCTGGGTGGAGATTGTCAGGTAAACCTTGAGTTACCGTAATAGAAGTGAAGAATGGTGCCTGTTTTTAAGAATGGGTACCATTTCTTTTTGCCCTAGAACGAACTTGTGACCTGTACTCAAAGAGGGCTGAGTTTATACTAGCTAGTATTTACATTCTTCCGAGAGCATTCTGGCGCAAGGGTTCGCTTATGTCCGCACGCATAGCTGATCTGCAAAGCAGAGACACAAGCGGACGCTTGCGCCAGAATGAGCCTAGCTTAAGATGAAAAGTCCTTAAGCAATTTAGTAGTAGATAAACTGGCTGGCCAAATAGAAGAGAGACGCAACTGTTTTAGAAGCAGTTTTGTGAAAAGGTCAGTGAAACACTCTGGTATGCTGGTACACCGCTCCAAATCCAAACTGGAGCTAGGTCATGCATGGCCTGCTCAAAACGTGTTTCAGGGGTGTTTTTTCGAAAGTAAGCTGTAAAACGCTCTAATCACACACTTCATAGAACCAGTCCAATTCAGGCTAATTTTGCGGTCCATTTCTTCCGAAGAGCTTCAAAATTGTTCTTTCATTATTTTTTTTCTTACCTATTATCTATATGTTGGAGGTCCAATAAAGACAAAATGGATTCACATATGCTACACAGACTCTTGCTCATGGTCACGCTCATGGCCTTTGGGTATGCCGCCTCTGCTCAAAAGAATTTCTCGCTTACATCGCCTAACGGAAAGATCAAGGTAACAGTAGACGTCCAGGACAAACTTGCCTATACTGTAACCCATGGGCCTGATGTAGTCATAGCTCCGTCTACTATCGCCATGCAATTGACAACCGGAGAAACACTAGGCGCTAAGCCACAGGTAAAGAACACCAAAAGGAATTCGGTAAATAAAACGATCAAGGCACTGGTTTATAAAAGGGCCGAGATTATAGACAAGTACAATGAGCTGGTGCTCAACTTTAAGGGAGATTACAGCGTTATTTTCAGGGCGTATGATGATGGGGTGGCGTATAGGTTTGCTACTTCCAAAAAGAAGGATTTTCTGGTGCAGAATGAAGAAGCAACTTTTAACTTTCCGGCAGATCATACAGCTATAGTTCCCTATGTAAAGCTGGAGAAAAAGACATCCACAGAAAAGAAAACTACTATTGAGCAGCAATTCTGGAATTCTTTTGAGAATACGTACATCAATATTCCTTTGTCTAAAATAGACCCGAAACGCTTGGCATTCCTGCCGTTGGCGGTGGAAGTAACGAACCAGAAGAAAGTAGTGATCACGGAGGCTGACCTGGAAAGTTATCCTGGTATGTTTCTGGCCAATACAACTGGCGGGCGTTCCCTAAAAGGAGTATTCGCTCCGTACCCGAAGCGGGTGGAGCAAGGAGGCCATAATGAACTGCAACTGCTAGTCAAAGAAAGAGAGAACTACATCGCCAAAGCCAAAGGAACCCGCACGTTTCCTTGGCGCGTGATGGTCATCTCTTCAGAAGACAAAGAGCTCGCCGACAGTGACATGGTGTACAAACTGGCCACTCCTTCGCGCGTGAAAGACGCCTCTTGGGTGAAACCCGGCAAAGTAGCTTGGGACTGGTGGAACGCCTGGAACATTGAAGGGGTGGATTTCAAATCTGGCATCAACAATGCCACCTACAAATACTACATTGATTTTGCCGCCGCTAACAAAATCGAGTACGTAATTCTGGACGAAGGCTGGGCCGTAAACCTGAAAGCCGACCTGCTGCAGGTAATACCTGAAATTAATCTGAAAGAACTGGTAGACTACGGAAAGCAAAAGAATGTGGGTATCATTCTGTGGGCGGGGTACCATGCCCTTGACCGTGACCTGGAGAGAGTAGCCAAGCATTACGCAGACATGGGCGTGAAAGGCTTTAAGGTAGACTTTATGGACCGTGACGATCAGCAGGCCGTTGATTTTTACTACCGCACAGCAGAAGCAGGGGCTAAATACAAACTACTCATTGACTTCCATGGTGCTTACAAACCCACAGGCATGCAACGGACGTACCCCAACGTCATCAACTTTGAGGGGGTGCACGGCCTGGAGCAGATGAAATGGTCAGACCCCGATGTAGACCAGGTAACGTATGATGTAACCATGCCTTACCTCCGCATGCTGGCTGGGCCGGTAGACTATACCCAGGGCGCCATGCGCAATGCCACCAAAGACAATTACCGGCCGGTGCGTTCAGAGCCCATGAGCCAGGGAACCCGGGTGCGTCAATTGGCAGAATACGTTATTTTTGAGTCTCCCTTCAACATGCTGGCAGATAGTCCTTCCAATTATCTGAAGGAAGAGGAAAGTACTGCTTTCATCTCTACGGTGCCGGTAGTGTGGGACAATACCGTAGCCTTGGATGGGAAAATAGGAGAGCGGATAGCTATTGCCCGCAGAAAAGGAGAGGAATGGTATGTGGGCGCACTTACAAATTGGGATCCTAGAGAAATAGAACTGGATCTATCTTTTTTAGGCGAGGGAAATTATAAAGCCGAAATTTTCAGGGATGGTGTTAATGCAGACCGAAAGGCTTCTGACTACAAGCATGAAACCATTGACATTCCCCAAAACAAAAAACTGAAGATTTCCATGGCCCCAGGCGGAGGATACGTAGCTAGAATCTATAAAGGCTAGGTATACTTCGGTGCAAGCCGTTTAGTGCTATAGCTGAGAGGTTCTGCTTTTGTCAGGATGAGCCCCTCCTGTTTTTGGTCTGTTTTCTGTAAAGGGACCAAAAACAGGAGGGGCTTTTTTATGCAGGAAATCACCAAACCGCAATTACTAGCTTGGCTATACTGCTGCCAATACAATTACAGGTATTCTTGGAGGTGTCACGGATTACGATCGTTGAGAAATGAATCATAGATGATTCATTTGGTTAGGAATCTTACTTAGGCATCGAGTCTCTTTGTGGGTTTGATTACAATCCACTCTCCTTAATAGCTTCTTCCTAAATCTACAACCATGCCCATCACCTACATAAGGAATATGGGCGTCCTTGAAACATTGGATCTTGATAATAATAAGCATTTACGTTTCTGGATAGAAATATCAGAAATAGGCAGTGTTCAAAACACAATTGTTTATTAACAATTATTTAACCCAACAGTCAATACTTATTGTAAAATTTGCAATAAGTTTTTGTTTTAATAAAATATTTTAGTTCCTTGGTATAAACTTAAGAAAAAGGAGCTTTTTAGGGGTTTTTAGCCCGAAAATTGCAAAAAGTGCAAAACTTGCGCGGGCAGACTAACTTATTTATTAGCTATCTCTGGTATAGGTACTCAGTTTTGTGATTCTGGTAATTTGAATTTGGTGCCTGAGATGAAAGTTATCATCTTCTGACTCGCATGCCTTGAGGTAAAGTACCTGAAGGGTTTATACCTTAAATAGGAAGCTAAGCAGGCAAATATCAGGTGAGATGTTATTAAGGAAGTCTCTCTTTTAAGTAAGCCGAAGTAAAGAAAACAGCAGGATCAAAATTTGGTGATAACCTTACTTCACCTGAAGGAAAATGGCAAGCGCCTCTAAGATCGCTGTAATCAACAACAAGAATCACCCAGCGGTACCACTTGCCCTACCAACAGGTGGGAGGTACCCCTTTTTTGCCAGCCAGCTAATTTGTAACAATCAAACTTAAACGGGAACATACTACTCACTAGACCTTATGTCTGTATGAAACAAATGCTACTTTTTAAAAACAACGGAAGTGCTCGACGAGGATGCTCGCTCCTGCTGTTGGCAATGCTTGGCTTTGCCCCGTTTCCTGGTTCTGCCGCTAGGAAAGAACCTGCCATTCCAAGTTTGAAAATGGCGCTAGGTGCTGTAAAGCAAAATGGTCCTGTGTCTGGTATTGTCCGGGATGCGGCGGGTCAGCCGCTTGTAGGAGCCTCGGTTGTCTTAAAGGGTACTACCACAGCGACTTCTACAGATGTGGAGGGTAGGTTCACCATCAATCTGGCGGGTGCGGCCCAGCCTGTGCTGGTAATTTCCTACATAGGCTACCAGAACCTGGAAGTAAGCGTAGGGAACAGAACTTCCATAGAAGTCTCTCTTCAGGAAGATGCCAGATTGATGGATGAAATAGTGGTGGTGGGGTACGGTACACAGAAGAAAGCCAACCTGACCGGCGCAGTAAGCCAGGTAACGTCAGAAGTGTTAGAGAACCGGCCTATCACTAATGTAGTTTCAGGTTTACAAGGGAGTATGCCCGGCGTAACTATCACTCCTAATCCAAGCAGCGGAGGTGGCCCTGGAAACAATGCTGGTATTATCAGAATAAGGGGGCTCGGCACTTGGGTGGATTCTCAGCCTTTGGTGGTGATAGATGGAATCATTAGTTCGGCCACCAACCTTAATATTTTAAATCCTAATGACATTGCTACGGTTTCTGTTCTGAAAGATGCGGCGTCATCCTCTATCTATGGTGTGCGTGGGGCAAATGGCGTGATTGTGGTGACCACTAAAAAAGGTACCACCGGCAGCCCTACCATAGATTACAATAGCTACTTCGGTCTGCAAACTCCTACAGCTTTGCCAGAGTATTTAGGTTCGCCTGAGTATATGCAACTACTTAATGAATCTCAGCGCAATGTGGGTCTGAATCCAACCTATTCAGATGAGCAAATTGAAATTGCGCGTAATGGTTCAGATCCCAATTATTATGCTAATACTAATTGGATAAAAGAGATATACAAAGACTATGCACCACAGCAAAGCCATAATGTAAGTATTAACGGTGGAGCTGAGAATGTAAACTACTATCTATCCTATGGGTTTTTGAAAGAAGGCGGAATGATTACTGGTGACAACTATCAGGCAAACCGGCACAATATTCGGGCAAAACTGAGCACCAAAATTCTTGATCGACTGGATGTTTCCGCAAACTTAGGATACATAGACCGAGGGTATGTTGGATCTGCTGAAGGAGTTGGTTCCGGTTCAGGTCCCTTGTATGCGGCAACTCAGATAGTACCACTTACTCCTGTTCGTTTCACTACTGGAGGCTGGGGGTACCTTGGAGGGCAGCGCAACCCGGTAGCCGTGACCACAGATGGCGGAACAGATAGCTTTGCCTCTCAGGAATTGACAGCCAATCTGAACGCTTCTATTGAGTTGTTCAAAGGCTTCCGGTTAAGAGGCCAGTACGGCTTGGTACGCTCTAACTCAAAAAGAACTATTTTCTCTAAAACTATAAATTACTATAGCCCCATAGATGGTTCTATTATCTATCGCACCAACTTCCCAAACAAGGTTGACACTCGGGACTATACGAATGTGTTCCAAACCATGCTAGCAGCGGCTGAATATGAAAGAACTTTTGCTAACAAGCATGAAGTAAAGCTTTTACTTGCTGTTTCACAAGATGAAGCGGTAGAAGACAACTTTACCGCTACCAGAACCGATGTGCCAACCCAGGAAGGAACAGGTAACTTGGCGCTGGGAACAGCAAACCAATTGAATAGCGCTAATGCTTTACATTGGGGGCTACGGTCACTCTTTGGGAGGGCAAACTATGCATTTAATGGGCGGTATTTGTTAGAGGGGAATTTTAGATATGATGGTTCCTCAAAGTTTGCTGATGTGTTAAGGTGGGATCTTTTTGCTTCGGCGTCAGTAGGTTGGGCATTTACCGAAGAAAACTTCTTTTCTGGACTAAAGGATGTGCTAGAGTTTGGTAAAGTAAGGTATTCTTACGGAACACAGGGAAATGATAGAGTAGAGGACTATGCGTTCCTTAACATCTTTGGACCAGTTGGAACGATGCCTATTGGTTATCAGAATACGATTGGTTACCGACAAACTGACATTGCTAATGTGTTGCTGAAATGGGAGACCCAAGTTAAACAAAACTTAGGGCTTGACCTTGTCTTTCTGAATGGCCGCTTAGGAGTAACAGCTGACTACTTCAAGAATGAAACTAAAGACATATTGTTGCGACTACCGGTGCCTGCGGTGTTTGGTGCTGCCCTAGACCCTTTTCAGAACGTTGGAAGGCTGGAAAACAAAGGCTGGGAAGTACAGTTGAACTGGCGAGATGAAATTGGTGGATTTACGTATGGTGCTGATTTTAACCTTTCTGATGTACGCAATAAGGTTACTGAAATGGCTGGAACAGATAACTTAGGTGACCGGATAAGAAGAGAAGGCGATCCCCTGGATGCTTTCTACGGATTTGTGGCTGAAAGGCTTGCCCAGGAAAATGACTTTAGGTATGATCCTGAGCAAGGGAAATTCATCCCTGATTTTCCTTACCTCCATAATGATCCTACTGCTCAGCCTGGTGACATCATCTATAAAGACTTGAACGGGGATGGTGAAATTACGCTTGATGGAGACAGACAAGTGATTGGGAGCCATATTCCAAGATACACCTATGGATTTAGGGGTAATGCTGGTTGGAAAGGCTTTGACTTCAATTTTTTCCTACAAGGAGTAGGCAAAGTTGCTGGCCTATTAACGGGGGCTGCCCGTCATGCCCTTATTAGTGAAGGCAGTTTGCCTCAACCTGTTCACCTGGACCGCTGGACACCTGAGAATACCGATGCTACGTATCCGCGGTTAACGTATCAGCAAACTTATAACCAGCGCTTGTCTACCTACTGGTTAGAAGATGCCTCTTATCTGCGTCTGAAGAATATTCAGATTGGCTACACCATTCCAAAGCAACTTACCGAAAGGTTAAGAGTTAACCGGCTAAGAATTTATGCTTCTGCAGATAACCTATTTACCAAAACAGATTACTTCTACGGGTATGACCCTGAAACGCCGGTAAGTAATGGTGGCTACTATCCTATGGTAAAAACCTTTGTTTTTGGTGTAAATGTCAATCTTAAGTAAGAAACATCATGAAGAAGAATATAATATTTAGTTTTCTGATAGGCGCGTTCTTATTGGGTTCGTGCGACGATAATTTCCTGGACCGGGGTCCGCTGGACAAGGTAACAGATGAAAATTTCTGGCAAACCGAAGAACAATTAGAGTTGGCGGTAGATGGCATGTATGGCTATTTGAAAGCCAAAAACACCGTAGATATGGAGATTATGGGGGATAATACCTTCTGGCCATCTACCAACAACTACAAATCTATTCGCAGCGGTGCCTTTGGGTATGACCTAAGTTCGCTTAACAGCGAGTGGGGACTTTATACCGGTATTCGGCAGGCAAACACGTTCCTGGAGAACTACAAAAAAGCAGCAGTGCAAAACCCCGAAAGGGCTGAAGCGCTGGCGGCGGAAGTGCGCATCATTAGAGCATATCTGTACAACTATCTAACCGCCTTTTTTGGCGATGTTCCCTTGGTGACCACGCCATTGAACATTGATGAACTTTACGGGCCTCGTAATTCAAGAGCAGAGGTAATTGATTTTATCTTAGCTGATTTAGACGTGGCGGCCCAGCACTTACCGGCGGCCATCCCTACCGGAGCAGATGCGGGTAGACTGAACAAAGGTGCTGCGCTTGCTATGAAAGCACGTATTGCCCTTTATAATAAGCGCTGGCAGGTAGCGGCAGATGCCGCCAAAGCAGTGATGGATTTAGGAGTTTACCAGCTATTCGACGTAGGAGACCCTGCTTCTAACTACCGCAGACTCTTTACCTATGAAGGAAAGCTATCTGGTGGTAAAAACCGCGAAACCATCATGGCGCGTCTTCATCTGTTTGGGGTTTCGCAGCATAATATTAGCCGTGAAATACAAGTGCCAGACCAGGGTGTTCGCTGGAATCCAACCAAAGCGCTGGTAGATGACTACCTGATGATTGATGGGTTGCCCATTGATAAGTCTCCCTTGTACAATGTGAAGACCTACAACGACGTATTTGTGAACCGTGACCCAAGAATGCCCCAAACTATTCTTAAGCCTGGTTCTGCCTGGGGCGGTCGTTATGATGCCAGCCCAGAGCATAAGGACAATATCACCACCAATGACCATCCCGAAAGATTTGAGGTGCCGAAGTTCTCTTCTGACAGACGCGGGGCGGCTACTTATTCAGGATATTACTTCACCAAGTACGTGGAGTTATCTACGGTAGGGCAGGTGAGCCAAGACGTGAATGACATTCATTTGCTGCGTTACGCTGAGGTGCTTCTAACCTACGCCGAAGCGAAACTGGAATTAGGACAACTAACGCAGGAAGTAGTGGATATGACCATCAACAAACTTCGCCAACGGGTAGGCATGAAACCGATGGTCCTGACGGAGCTTGCGGCCAATGACATGGATGTTCGGCAGGAAGTGCAGCGGGAGCGGCGTATTGAGTTAGCCCTGGAAGGACAGCGTTACTTTGACATCATTCGCTGGAAAAAAGGTGAATTACTGGCCGCAGACATAAAAGGTACCAACGTGAACTGGTTATCTAATCCTGCAGATGCAGCTGGTCTGGCAAGAGACAACCAAGGGTTCATCATCGTGCTCACTGGCAACAGATTTGAAGACCCTAAACATTACCTGTGGCCGGTCCCTATGGAGCAAGTACAGTTGAACCCTAACCTTGGTCAAAACCCTGGTTGGTAATAAAACGCAAATCCGGGGAATTGGTCAGGACTAAAGCTGCCAACTTCCCCGGGAATATGTCTCAGGCCAGCTATGTTTTTAGCAGGTGTGCCTTATTAGCATAAATGTGAACGAAAGGACATTTTAAGAGAATCAGAAAAATGAAAAATGTAAAAGTTTTACTGGCAAGCCTTTTCTTTGGCTTGTTGTTCTTCGCCTGCCAAGACGATGACATGGAAGGCTTGTTGCCTCCTGCCGCAGAGTTCAGCTTCACGCCCGGTAAATTAGTAGAAGGGGTGCAAGCCCTTTTCTATGCAGATCCGGCAGAAGGTTCTGGTGAAATAGTAGAGTGGCATTGGAGTTTTGGGGATGCTAAAAACTCAACTTCAAACAAACGCAACCCCTATTTCACGTATGATACGCCGGGAACGTATGAAGTGAGGCTTACTGTCAAGAATGAGGCTGGAGCCTCCACTGACGTAACTAAAACCGTTACTGTAAACAAATTGCCACGGTTTGTTTACAATATAGTGTGGGCATTCAACAACAACACGCCCGTAACTAAACTAAACGAAGGCTCAAGTGCTCCCGTGATTGGGGATGACGGAACCATCTATTACGTAGAAGGCCAGGGCAACCCGGTTGCAATCAGTAAAGTGGTAGCTGTGACAGACTTGGGGGCCACAGCGCAGTTAAAGTGGGCAACACCGGTGGGTAATTATATTGCCAATGCGCCCTCCATTGGAACAGACGGTAGTATCTACATCAATACCTGGGACAACACCAAATCGCTTTATAAGTTGAATGGCACTGATGGATCTGTTATGTGGGTGCGTGGAGGTTCAGGACTTTTAGGAGCTTCTAACACCACGCCTGCAGTAGATGCCCAAGGAAATATCTACCACGGGTCAAGGTACACTTCACCCAATGGCGGCTTTTTCTCCTGGACCCCAAATGGTACCAAACGCTGGCAGATCATTGGGGTTGGTTCGTTCTTCTCTTCCCCTGTTTTAAGCAAAGATGAAGCTACCGTGTACGTGTTCAATGAAACCGAAGGAAAAGTTTGGGCGATCAATACAGCAGATGGTACCCGTAAATGGGCAGAATCAGTAGGTCCAGGCAGTAGAACCCATGGTACTTCCCTGTCTATGGACGCGGATGGTACTATCTACTATACCACTATTTCCCATGTTGTAGCTATTTCTGATAATGGTGCCACCGGAGCAATCAAATGGTCAGCCAATGTGACCAATGCGGCTCAGTCTGGGGTAGTAATAGGTCCTACTGGTGATTTGTACACGGGTACTGCCTCTGGGTTGGTTTGTTTAAATCCGAAGGACGGCGCGATCAAATGGACGTATGCCATGAACAGCAATGAAAGTGTGCCCGCCGTTGACAAGGAAGGCCGTATCTACCTGGGTTCTACAAACGGTAAACTGGTGGTGGTGAATGAAGAAGGTATTCTGGTCTCAGAAATACAACTGGGAGACGGAAACGTGAACTCGCCAACTATAACCAGCAACGGTACCGTTTACGTGGAGGGGCTTTCCGGCGCAAATATCAAGCTCTACAAGATTGCGGTGGAAGATAGTGGCCCGGCCAATTCTTTCTGGCCCATGAAGGGCAGAAACGTGAAAAATACCGCCCAATCAAAATAAAACTTTTCTAAACCCAACATTGGGCATTACTACTGCCTGATTTGTAAAATAACGAATGAAGAACTTTTTGTTTGGATTGATGACAGGTGCTGCCCTTTTGGTAGCTTCCTGTTCCCCTTCTTCGCAGCAGTCCTCTGCTAACACCCAAGGGAGAACCGTAAAAGGAGGTAAAGCACAGAGACCCGAGCAACTGCGAGTCCTTAGCTATAACATCCATTATGCCAACCCACCTGGAAAGGAGAAGAATTTCATTGATCTGGAGGCGATTGCAAGGGTTATCAAAAATGAGAACCCAGATATTGTAGCACTCCAAGAAGTAGATGTAAACACAAACCGTTCCGGGAAAGTACATGAAGCCCAGATACTAGCTGAGAAAACGGGCATGAAGGCGTATTACTTCGCAAAAGCCATAGACCATGACGGAGGAGATTATGGTGTAGCCATGCTTTCTAAGTATGAGTTGAAAGACACCCATACCTACCCTTTGCCTGATGACCGGAGTACCAAGCCTGAGCCGCGTGTCTTGGCAACGGCCCGTGTGAAAACGTCCACGGGATTTGAATTCATGTTTGCTGTAACGCACCTGGAAGTACGCAGAGAGGAAAACCGCCTGATGCAAATGGCAGAGATCAGCAAGATTGTCAATAATACCTATTTACCCGTGGTGATTGCCGGTGATTTCAACGCGAAACCAGACAGTGAAACCATCAAGCGCCTAGACCAACTGTTTAAGCGCACCTGTGACACCTGTGCACCTACCATCCCGGTTATAAACCCCAACCGAACCATTGACTATATCGCCTTTAGGCCTACAGACAAATTTAAGGTGTTGGAGCATAAAGTGATTCAGGAAACCTACGCCTCTGACCACTTGCCCATTTTTGCAGTTCTTCAGATTCAGCCGCAGAAATAAGAGCCGTTTTCAGCTTACTTTTTCAAAAACAGATTTAAAATGTTCTGCTGGAAGTTTGCATGACTCGCTTTACAGCGAATTCCTTTACTATCAGTATCCCCTGGTAAGTGAATCTTGAAGGTGTTCCAACAGGATATTCGTTTAGGGGCTCTTTTCTGAAAAGAGCCCCTAAACAAAGGAAGATTGTAGTAAGAAGATTGACTTTACCAGTTTTAAGAGGCTTGTGTTTGTGAACTAAACTATGCCTCTGGAGCGCTATTTTCCTTTATGGGAGGAGGTCAGTTTTGACCTTTCTTTACTGAAAAAGGAAGAAAACTACGTGTCAAAGCGGCTTGAAAATGGAAAATAAGCTTCTAAAGCAGCCTTGAAACGTTAAAGAGTAAAGCGGAACTAGCCGCTACCATTTAACAGTAATCAGCATGCATAAGTCCCTTTTAACCCTGCTCATGGGAGGTGCCCTTTGGCTAACCTCCTGTGGAGATTCCTCCAAGTCATCTGATCCTGCCCCTGTAATCAAGCCAGATCCGGTAATTGTGAGTTCTTTGAAGGTAATGTCTTATAACATACATCACTGCAACCCGCCTACCATGCCCAATCTCATTGACGTGAATGCCATTGCCAATGTGATCAATGGGGAGAAACCAGATGTGGTGGCCCTGCAGGAAGTAGATGCGAATACCCAGCGTTCCGGTGCCGGTAACCAGGCCCAGCAGTTGGCCGCCAAAGTAGGCATGCAGTATTACTTTGCCAAGTCCATAGATTACCAGGGCGGAGGCTATGGCGTGGCGATTCTCTCCAAATACCCAATCTCTGAGGCGACAACCATTAGTCTGCCCATGCAAGCCGGAAGCGGGGGAGAGCCCAGAGTGTTGGCGACCGCTAAGATTACCTTGGCAGACGGGACGCAATTTCGCTTCGGAAGTACCCACCTAGATGCCCAGTCTGAGGCCACCAACCGGCAGCTGCAGATAGATAAACTAAATGAGATTGGCACCAAGGAGACATTGCCTTTTGTTGTTGCCGGTGATTTCAACGCCACTCCCGGATCTGGGGTTATTAATACATTTGACAGTGTTTTCAAGAGAACGTGCCAGGCGTGCGCCCCAACCATTCCGGTGGTAAATCCTACCAGGGCCATTGACTTTATTGCGTACAGGCACCCCTCAAATAAATTTACTGTGGTTACTCATAAAGTGGTAAATGAGCAATATGCCTCTGACCACCGGCCAGTGGTAGCTGTGATTGGTATTGAGAAGTAAGCAGATGAAGAACCTCCGAAGAAAGCTTGCCCTGTATCTATTTTTCTTTTGTTTCGGTTTTGCACTACAGGCGCAGCAGAAAAGAAACCTCACCTTTGCGATAGTAACCGATACCCATATTGGTAAAACGGGTAACGACACTGGGCTGGCGTCTATTATAGGGGACATTAACCATAACCCTGCTATTGAGTTTGTTTTGCACGCCGGCGACGTGAGTGACTTTGGGTACAATGACCAGTTAGGCAAGGCGAGGGTGCTCATGGATGGGCTAGCCAAGCCTTACTTCATCGTGCCGGGTAACCATGACACCGGTTGGTCGGCTAGTGGAGGTCTGGTCTATAATACCCTTTGGAAAGAGCAGAAATTTGTCACAGACATAGAAGGCGTCCGGTTTATTGGGTTCAGCACCGGGCCTTACGGCCGAATGTCCAGAGGCTACGTGCCGCAGGACCAAATGCGGTGGTTGGACAGTCTGGTGCGGGTGACGCCCAAGCAACAGCCAGTAGTTTTCATCAGCCACTACCCGCTTGACGAAGGGCTGAGCAATTACCAGGAGCTCATTGACAAGCTGCACCAGGTAAACACGCTGGCGGTTTTCTGCGGGCATGGGCACGTGAACAAGTTGTATGACTACGAAGGCATCACGGGCATCATGACCAGAACAGCTCAGATACGGCAGAATACGCTGGGCTATAACATCGTTTCGCTTACCCAAGATTCTTTAAGGGTACGGTTGAAAGAAGTAGGCAAGCCTGCCGAGGAATTCTGGGCCTCTTTGCAAGTGGCTGAGAAAAAGGAAAGTAAAAGCAGCGCTGCCGCTAAATCAGAAAGAACTCCCATTGCGCCCGCTTACCAGCAGGTAAAAGCTGTTTGGAAATACCAGGACAAAGGAAATCTGGTATCTACGCCCGCCATCTGGAAAAACCAACTGCTCGTGGGCAATCTGCTGGGCGAATTCAAATCAATGGATAGCCAGAACAAAAAACTGAACTGGAGTTTCAAAGCAGGTCAGGCAATCTACGGCTCTCCCGAAGTGGCAGGAAACAGCGTAGTATTTGCCTCTGCGGACAGTACCATTTATTGCCTGAATGCCCGCAACGGAAAAGTCTTATGGCAAGCGAAAGCCAACGCTCCGGTTTTAGCCTCCCCCGTGATTGAGGAAAATGTGGTCTTTATTGGAGGCAGTGACTCTACCTTCAGGGCCCTGAATCTGAAAACCGGCCAGGAAATATGGGCTTACAAAGGATTGGAAGGTTTTCCGGCCAGCAAACCCACCATTTCAGAAGATAAGATAGTCTTCGGAACCTGGGGAAAGACCTTGTACGCCCTTCACAAGAAAACCGGTACCCTGGCTTGGAAGTGGAAGAACAACGACTATAGCCATTATTACTCTCCGGCCATGTGCGTGCCCGTCATCCAGAACAAGAAGGTGTACATGGTGGCTCCAGACGAGAAACTACGCGAGTTTGACCTGCAAACCGGTAAAGAAACCTTCGTTACCAGTAGGTTCAAAGTAAGAGAATCTTTGGGCGGGAATCCCGGAAAAGGCTGGCTCGTAGCCAAAACCATGCAAGATTCCGTGGTGGCCTGGAACACCAGAAGCGGGAAGCCGGAGCCTATTTTCAATATCAACGCCGGATTCGGGAATGATTTCTCTGCTTCCATGCCCGTATTTCATGGCAATACCGTCTATTTCGGTACCACATTCGGACGGGTGTACGCCATTGATGTACAGGAAGGGAAAGTGAAGTGGGCGTACCAACTCAGTAATGACATGGTGAACACCGTTCGGGTCTTACCCAATGGACAAGTACTAGCTACCAGTGTGGACGGAAAAATAGTGCTGCTAGAAGGCGGCAAATAGGTTTTCTATCTTTTCAGTATCTCCTGTGCGCGGAAGGTTTATTCTGTTCTCAGCCTGTTTTCAGGAAAGTGCGCCAAAAACAAAAGCCAGAATATTCCTTTAGGAGAAAGCCAGCAGATGATTGTTCCTGCACTATATAATAGGCTGGTAGCATAAGTGTACGACGTGTTGTTTACAGGCTTCTTTTGGCAAAATAACTGTGAAACAAGAAGTGCTATACGTTCACCTGAGATGAACCAGATACGCTACGGCTTTACCTCGAACTTATCCATATTATTAACTGACTAACTCTCCCCCAAAGCCGATGAAAATTGTCATTGCCCCAGATTCCTACAAAGGCAGCTTATCCGCGAAGGAAGTGGGGCTAACTATCCAGGAGGCGTTTCAGTTGGAAATCCCTGACGCCACTATTCAGATGATCCCGATGGCTGATGGGGGAGAAGGAACATTGGAAACGCTTCTATTTTCCACGAAGGGCACAAAAGTAGAGACTACCGCCACCGGTCCTTTGGGAAATCCTGTGGCCACCTGCTACGGAATTCTGGGGGATGGAGAAACGGCAGTGATAGAAATGGCCCTCATTGCTGGTTTGCCCATGGTGCCAGAGAAGAACCGAAATCCACTGCAGACTACTACTTATGGCGTGGGGGAACTTATAAAGCAGGCATTGGAAAATGGCCTGAGAAAATTCATCATCGGGTTAGGCGGAAGTGCCACCAATGATGGAGGTATGGGGATGCTTCAGGCGTTGGGCGGTGTATTCCTGAACCAGGAGGGCAAACCAGTCTTACCCGTAGGGGCTTCTCTTGGGCAAATTACTGGCGTTGATTTTTCAGCCTTTCCCCCAGAGTTGGAGGAAAGCCATTTTCTGATTGCCAGCGATGTGAAAAATCCGCTGTGCGGACTTAACGGAGCCTCATTTGTCTATGGTCCGCAGAAAGGAGCCTCCAAGGAACAAGTAATTCTGCTAGACACGGGTATGCGCAATTATGCCGATCTGGTGGAAAAAGCTTTAAACAGGAACTTGCAGCAGGTGTCCGGTGCCGGAGCCGCGGGTGGTTTGGGTTTTGCTTTCCTGGCGCTGGGCGCTACCATAGAGCCCGGGGCCCAGATAATAGCCAATGCCACAGGTTTAGCCAAAAACATTGAAAACGCTGATTGGGTGATTACGGGCGAAGGGCAAAGTGATTACCAGACCTTGTTCGGGAAGTTGCCCATTTTCGTGTCCAAATTAGCCAAGGTCCACGGAGTTAGGTCCATCCTGATTTCGGGGGGGGTGGGGGAAGGCCACGAGCAGCTTTTAGACCATTTCTGTAGTTGTCACGCCATCACCAATGCCCCCGTAACCTTAGCTGAAGCCATGGCCCGGTCCAAAGCCAACCTGCATTTCTGTTCCAGAAACGTAGCCAGACTCATCTCTCTCACCTCTCAATAAGCGTTCTTTATGGTTCAAGGCCCTTTGCTTTTTCTTATCCTTTTTGCCGGCATAGCCTTCATTGTTTTAGCCACCGCTAAATTCAAGCTTCATCCTTTTTTGGGCTTGCTTATCGCCGCCTTCGGAGTAGGGATAGCTGCCAGAATGTCCTTGCTTGACGTGGTAGATGCGGTGAACGACGGCTTTGGCGGGCTCATGGGCTACATTGGAATAGTGGTAGTGGCTGGAACCATCATCGGGAAGATTCTGGAAAAGTCCGGTGCTGCTTTGAGAATGGCCGAAGTGGTTTTGCGGGTAGTAGGGGAGAAAAGCCCGCAGCTTTGCATGTCACTCATCGGGGCTTTGGTCAGCATTCCCGTCTTCTGTGATTCTGGGTATGTTATCCTGAGCAGTTTAAAAAAAGCGTTGGCGCATAAAGCACAAGTACCATTGGCTTCCATGTCTGTTGCCTTGGCGACAGGTTTATATGCCACCCATACCCTGGTGCCGCCCACCCCAGGACCCATTGCGGCGGCCGGTAACGTAGGAGCCAGCGGTTACCTGGGAACCATCATTTTGATAGGCCTTCTGGTGTCCATTCCTACTACGTTGGCAGGCTATTTTTGGGCAACCAGAGTAGCCGTCAAAATTCCAGTAGAGGGAGAGCACGACGTAAAATACAGTTACGACGAGATTGTAAAGGAATTCGGCCAAATTCCCTCCACCTTCAAATCTTTCACCCCTATCTTTTTACCCATTCTCCTGATAGGGGCTGGCTCTATTGTCAGTTACCTCCAATGGGCAAGTCCAGCCGCCGAGTTTATTCTCTTTATAGGTACGCCGGTGGTGGCGTTGCTCATTGGGGTATTTGCGGCTTTTGCCCTGCTCCCTACGTGGAACGAAGAAACCCTAACCGGCTGGGTGGGCGAAGGCCTGAAAGATGCTGCCGTCATTCTGTTGCTTACAGGGGCGGGTGGTGCTTTCGGGGCAGTGATCAAGGCTACTCCCATCGCGGACATGATCAAGGGTTTTGCCCAGGGAGAATCATTACACGGACCTCTGCTGCTTTTGATTCCCTTCCTGATTGCCGCCGCTTTAAAAACGGCCCAGGGTTCCTCCACCGCTGCATTAGTCATTACATCGGCGCTTATTGCCCCTACTCTTCCGCAGGCAGGCATTGAGGGAGCAGTTCCTTTGGCACTGGTAGTTATGGCTATAGGAGCAGGAGCAATGGCCGTCAGCCACGTGAATGACAGTTACTTCTGGGTAGTTACGCAGTTCAGCGGCATCAAAATAGCCGATGCTTATAAAGCGCACACCATGGCAACGTTAGTGCAGGGGGTAACCGCCATTATGGTCACCATGTTGCTTTGGTGGGTGCTCGTGTAACTTATTTCGTTTCAGTCTCCTTGCCTTCGCTGCTTGCTGTTTTGTTGGTAGAGGGCTTGCCTATAAAAGGAATTCAGTATGCAAAAGCACACCTGCACATTGGGAAAACAGGTCCAAATCTGGTGTCTGTAGCTAACTTGGTTTGCAATGACATCTGAATCTCGTCCTGGTAAACTCTTGATGATGATGGACAAGGCAGAAATAAAGTATAATGAAACTTTTATAAAAAATTAAGCTAAGTGTTTGAGGATTTCGAAAAAAAGTTGTTATTTGTAGGGTAATCATTGACAAAAAGATATGAGTACATTAATCCAGTTAGATGCTTATTTAGATACTCTAAATTATATAGAGAAAAAGAAGCATAATCAGAAGCTTAAGATAATCAAGGAGTTGTATGTAAAGGGTCCAAAGACCAACTCAGAACTTTGCAATGATTTTCGTATCAGTTCGCCTACTTCCATGGGTTTGCTGAAAGAGTTGATGCTGGAAGGTTTGGTGGAGAAGCAGGGACAGGGAAAATCTGAGGGCGGGAGAAAGCCAGACTTGTATGGGCTTCGGGACAATTCACTTTTTGTGTTAAGTATTGCCTTGGGTAGGTTCAAAACCAGAATGGCAATTTTTGACAACAACAATAATAACATTACCCGTACCCACGTCTTCCCAATTCATATTTCAAAAGATCTCAGCATCATAGAACAACTCTATGAACATGCCGAAGAATTGATCTCTAGCTCAGGAATTGACAGGGAAAAGCTTCTGGGGATTGGCATTAGTATGCCCGGTTTAGTAGATGCCAAAGAAGGAAACAATTACTCATACCTGCTGCCTCCCGACGGGTCAGAGTCGCTGCAAAAACTGTTATCCAACAAGTTCAATAAACCGGTTTATATCCAAAACGATGTCAAGAGCATTGCTTTGGCCGAATACAGGTTTGGGTTGGCGCAGGGTAGAAGAAATGTGCTGGTGGTGAAGTTAGACTGGGGGATTGGTTTGGGAATCTTAACCGATGGCAAATTGAATACCGGTTTCACAGGGTTTGCCGGGGAAATAGGGCATATTCCGTTAGTGAATGAGGGTGCCCTTTGTTACTGCGGAAAGTGCGGTTGCCTGGAAACTGTAGCCTCCGGAATTGCGCTGACTCGCATGGCAAAAGAAGGGATTCAGTCAGGTCAGTACTCCTTGTTAAATGAACTTTCAGGGGGAGATATAGAAAAAATAAACCCGCAATTAGTCATAGATGCCGCTAATTTAGGAGATCAATATGCCATTAATATTCTCTCTGAAATGGGAATTAATCTGGGAAAGGGAATCTCTATATTGATTCAGTTATTTAATCCTGAATTAATCATTATGGGAGGTAGAATTGCCGGGGCTAAACAATATATCACCACGCCCATTCAGCAGTCAATCAATCAGTATTGTATGGCCCAGTTGCGGGAGAGAACCGAAATAGCGTTGTCTAATCTGGGCTTGGAGGCAGATATCATGGGGCCAGTGGCAGTTGTAATGGAGAATATTTTTGAAGGAGTTCTTGAAGTTGATAGCAATGATTAAAGTCTACTTGTTTCAATAAACTTGTTTTTGTTTTGTGCTTGTTTTAGAAAATCAATGCAGAAACAGCAATTGATTTCTAATTGATAGTGTGAACTCCATTTTGATGGATACTTCAATATTCACTGCTATTGCATAAACATACTCATAACACAATAGGGGAGACATGACAACTTTAGGAGTTTCTTATTTGTGAAAATACTGCCCATTTAGATATCAGTTAAATACGACAACTAATTAGCCTACCATACCATGGCCCCAAATTCCGTGCTGAAAGAAAAAGAGGTAATCCAGACCTCGCAAAGCTACACTCGCCCAATGCTCATAATAGGGGCGTTGTTTTTCATCTTTGGGTTTGTCACCTGGCTGAACTCGGTTTTGATTCCTTACCTACGTATTGCCTGTGAACTGAACAATTTAGAGTCTTACCTGGTAGCTTTCGCTTTCTATATTTCCTATCTGGTCATGGCAATACCTTCAGGGTGGGCATTGAAGGCGACCGGCTTTAAGAAAGGAATGCCCGTGGGTTTGGTGATTATGGCTATGGGTGCCTTGATTTTTATACCGGCAGCGCAGACCCGTACCTACTCCTTGTTCCTGCTGGGTTTGTTTGTGCAGGGAACTGGTTTGGCCATGCTGCAAACCGCCTCCAACCCCTACATCACCATTCTGGGTCCTCGGGAAAGTGCCGCCAAGCGCATCAGCATCATGGGTATCTGCAATAAAGTAGCAGGAGCCTTGGCCCCCATTATCTTAGGAGCAGTTGCCTTGAGTAATGCCGATGAATTGGTAGAACGGCTAGGCACCATGGATGTGGCCCGAAAAGCACTGGAACTGAACGCTCTGGCCTCTCGGGTTATTACCCCTTATCTCATCATGACCGGTGTCTTATTGGTTCTGGCAGTGATCATCTATTTCTCTTCGCTACCGGAAATTGACACCGAAGAGGAAGACACAGAGGTAGCCACCGCCAACACAGGGAAAACCAGCATTTTTCAGTTTCCCCATCTATTGATGGGCGTATTGACCATGTTTTTATACGTGGGAGTGGAGGTAATGGCCGGCGACACGATTATCAGCTACGGTGCTTCCCAAGGCATTGCGCTCACCACTGCTAAGTTCTTTACTACCTGTACTTTGGGTGCCATGATTCTGGGGTACCTCATAGGCATTGCAGCTATGCCGAAAATAATCACGCAGGAAAACGCCATGAAGTTTTCGGCCATTCTGGGGGTTGTGTTTACGATGGGCGCAATTCTCACGGACGGCTACGTTTCTGTATTATTTATTGCGTTGCTGGGCCTCGCCAATGCTTTGGTATTCCCGGCCATCTGGCCCCTCGCCATTGCGGGATTAGGCCGATTCACCAAGATTGGTTCCTCCATGCTGATCATGGGAATTGCGGGCGGAGCAGTGGTGCCGCTCATCTACGGCTATTTTGCTGATTTAATAAATCCGCAGCAAGCCTATTGGGTGATGGTGCCGTGTTACATCTTCATCTGGTATTATGCTGTTGCTGGCCACAAAAGAAGAGGCAAATAAGTGGTCATGTACTTGCACCTGAAGAGATGAGGCAGACCCTTTCGGTACTGGTTAATCTGCCCAATAACTGGTGAAAGTAAGCCTGCTTCCTGTTTATAACCTGTTTTTAGAAAATCATAGCTCATGCGACATACCTATAGATACTTACTTGTTCTGCTTTGCTTCAGTATTCTTTCCTGTACCAACTCTTTCAAATCACGGGAAACGGTAACCTCTTCCAAAAGCCAGAGCAAAACCATTGCTGCGGCCCGAGGCGTTATACAGCGCCTTATAGGAGACAGAGCCCAAGACATTACTTTAGAGTTGCTGCCTGCTTCGTCAGACAGCCTGGAAACGTATGAAATAGAAGCACGCAACGGTAAACTGACGGTGCGGGGTAACAGCTCCGTGGCGCTCACCTTCGGCTTTTACCAATACCTGAAAAAAGGGACCAACAGCATGGTAAGTTGGAGCGGCAAAAACCTGAAACTCCCGGCGCAATGGCCAGATTACGCCAAAGAGCGGGTAACTACGCCTTACAAATATCGCTACTTCTTGAACGTGGTCACCTACGGCTATACCACCCCTTATTGGGATTGGGAACGCTGGCAAAAGGAAATTGACTGGATGGCCCTGCACGGGGTGAACATGCCCCTGGCGGTTGTGGGCAGCGAAGCAATAGCCGGACGGGTCTGGAAAAAACTAGGCTTGACCAACGAAGAGATAGGAGAGTTCTTTACCGGCCCGGCGCATTTGCCCTGGCACCGCATGGGGAACATCAATAAATGGGATGGCCCTATTCCGGAAGGTTGGCATGAAGATCAGTTGAAATTACAGCATCAGATTCTGGACCGTATGCGGGAACTCGGCTTTGAGCCTATTGCCCCGGCTTTTGCGGGTTTTGTGCCCGAAGGCTTCAAAAAGAAGCATCCTGAGTTAAAGGTGAATGTATTGAAATGGGGCGGTTTCTCAGAAGACTACAATGCCTACGTGTTGGCACCAGATTCCCCGTTCTTTGAGAAAATAGGAAAGCTGTTTGTAGAGGAATGGGAAAAGGAGTTCGGGAAACACAAACTGTACCTCTCAGACAGCTTCAATGAAATGGACGTGCCCGTACCCAAAGACAATCCACAGGCCAAATATGACTTACTGGCGGGTTACGGAGAATCTATCTATAACTCCATTAAAGCCGGTAACCCAGAGGCGATTTGGGTAACGCAGGGCTGGACGTTTGGCTGGCAGCACGAGTTCTGGGACAAAAAGACTTTGAGCGCCATGATGTCCCGGGTGCCAGATGACAAGATGATGATCCTGGACCTGGCCAATGAATATCCAGACTTGGTTTGGAAAATCCCTATGGTTTGGAAGGAGCACGAAGGATTTTATGGCAAGAAATGGGTATACAGTTACGTGCCCAACTTCGGCGGCAAAACCCCTTATACCGGTGTGCTTTCCATGTATGCCTCGGGCGCCATTGACGCTTTGAAATCACCTTACAGCAAAAATCTGGTGGGCTTTGGGTCGGCGCCGGAAGGAATTGAAAACAACGAAGTAGTATATGAACTGCTGGCCGATATGGGCTGGGCGCACGAGAAAATCGACCTGGACCAATGGATGAAAGAGTACAGCCGAGCCCGCTACGGGGCTTATCCGGCGAAGATGCAAACCGCCTGGGAGCAGCTCCGGAAATCAGTTTACAATAGTTTTTCGCCTTACCCCAGATTTGTGTGGCAGTTGGTAGTGCCAGATACCCGCCGGAAAGGAGTCGTGAATTCAGACCCGCTTTTCCTGCAAGGAATTGAGAACTTTCTAGCCGTCTCAGATGAACTGAAAGGCAGTGAACTGTACCGTAACGATGCCATTGAACTGGTCATGCATTATTTGGGCATCAAGGCAGACGAGTACTACAAACAAGCCTTGGAAGCCAAAGCAGCGAAAAATGCCGCCGCCACCAAAGCCGCGGGAGAGAAGGCCATCAGCATCTTACAGGATATTGACCGCTTGCTGGCGTCACACCCTACCAACCGCTTGCAGCCTTGGGTAGATTTCGCCCGTTCACACGGGAAAACCACGCAGGAAAAGGATTACTATGAAGCCAATGCCAAACGCCTGATTACTACTTGGGGTGGGGTCAATGAAGATTATGCCGCTAGAATCTGGAGCGGACTCATTCAGGATTACTACATCCCGCGCATGAAGAAGCATTTGTTTGAGGCCAATCCTAACATTGATGCCTGGGAAGAAGCCTGGATTAAAAAGCCCGGTGTAAGCAAGGTCAATCCGTTTGAAGATCCTCTGGCAAAAGCGAAAGAACTGGTAGGCAAGTATAGCAACAACTAAAGGCTGGAATTCCTTCTCCTGTTTTGAAGGTATTTTGTCTAAATATTCCCTAAAATGAAAGGAAGCATAGTACATAAGATACAGGGGGCAATGTTGCTATTGGTCCTGCTAACCGCGGCCTGTACCCGAACGAATACCACCAGTAGCGCCTCTTCTGAAGCAGTTTCTAATACTTCTGTGGCACCTATTGCTGAAGCCAGCACCAAACCGGTATATGACCTGATCAAACGGGTGGTACCTACCCACGCTGCTCATTTTGTCGCGGAATTCATTCCGCAGGAAGGAGGCAAAGATGTGTTTGAAGTAGAGAGTGACAAGGGCAAGATTATTTTAAGGGGAAACAACGGCATCTCTATTGCCAGTGCCCTCAACCATTACCTGAAATACTACACCCACAGCAGTATTACCTGGAACGGCAGTAACCTGAACCTACCAACGCAGCTTCCAGTGTTGCCGCAGAAAGTCCGCAATGTAAGCCCTTACAAGTACCGCTATTACCTGAACTACTGTACCTACAATTACACCATGAGCTGGTGGGACTGGGAGCGTTGGCAGTGGGAAATTGACTGGATGGCACTCAACGGAATCAACATGCCTTTGGCCCTCACTGGTCAGAACGCAATTCACCGGCGGGTATACAAAAGCATGGGGTTAACCGATAAAGATTTGGAGAGTTTCTTCAGCGGTCCTGCCTACTTTAGCTGGTTCTGGATGGGAAACCTTGACCAATGGGGTGGACCCTTGCCCATTTCCTGGATGGATAGCCATGAGGCCTTGCAAAAACAGATTCTGGAAAGGGAAAGAGGCTTGGGAATGACCCCCATCTTGCCCGCTTTCACCGGTCACGTGCCCCCTGCCTTTAAAGACAAATTTCCGAAGGCTAACCTGAAAAAGACCAGCTGGGATGAGATGTTCCCCGATGTTTTTCTGCTGGACCCGGACGATCCCATGTTTGTGGAAATAGGCAAGAAATTCATTGAGGAGGAAATCAAAACCTTCGGCACAGATCATCTATATACCTCAGACACCTTCAATGAGAACCGGCCGCCCTCCAATGACTCTACTTTCCTGAACAACATCAGTCAGAAAGTGTACCAGTCCATGGCGGCGGCAGACCCAAAGGCTACCTGGATTATGCAGGGTTGGCTATTCCATTTTTCCCGTGATTTCTGGAAACCAGCCCAAATACAGGCTATGCTCAACGCCGTGCCAAATGACAAAATGATCATCCTGGATCTTTGGAGCGAGAAGAACCCCATGTGGCAGAAAACCGAAGCCTACTACGGAAAACCCTGGATCTGGAACATGCTGCACAACTTCGGGGGTAACGTGAACATGTACGGTCTCATGGACCGGGTAGCTACTGAACCCGCCAAAGCGCTCCACCATCCTCAAAACGGGAAGTTAACCGGCATTGGCTTAACTCCCGAAGCTATTGAGCAGAATCCTGTGATGTACGAGCTCATGATGGAGAACGCCTGGCGGGAAACTCCCATCGAGCTCACTTCCTGGCTCCAGGGTTACACCAAACGCAGGTACGGAAAGGAAAACCCGGCTGCCAATAAGGCGTGGGAGATTCTGAGGCGCACCGTTTACGCAGACAGCGTTACTTCCGGAGGGCCAGAATCCATTATTGTAGGCCGGCCAACCTTCAGCCGAAACACCGGAGGCGTTACCACCAATTTCACCTACGAGCCTCTGGAACTGGTGAACGCGTGGGATAACCTGATGGCAGCTTCTGATGAACTGAAAACCAGTGAAGGGTATCAGTTTGATATGGTAGACCTAACCAGGCAGGTCATGGCAAATTACGCCACCCTCTTACAGCAGCAATTTGCGCAGGACTACCAGAAGAAAGATTTAGTCGCCTTCAAAAAGCACAGTGCCGAATTCATCTCTTTAATTGAAGACATGGATAAACTGCTGGCTACCCAGGAAGATTTACTATTGGGCCGTTGGTTGAACTCTGCCAAAAGCTGGGGTACTACCAGTGAAGAGAAAAAGCTTTACGAAAAGAATGCCCGCAACCTCATCACGCTTTGGGGCGACAAAGACAGCAAACTGCGGGAATACGCCAACCGACAATGGTCTGGGTTGTTGAATGGGTACTATAAAAAACGCTGGCAGCAATACTTTGACTATGTCACCGACCAGATGGCGAAAGGCCAGGAAATAGATCAGAAAGCCTTTGATGAAAAAATAAAGAACTGGGAATGGCAATGGGTAAACAGCTCTGAAGCATATCCAGATAAACCATCGAGTAATTCTGTGACCATTGCTCAGGAGATGTACCGCAAATACAATCAAACCATAAAGAATAGCTATAAAGCGCAATAATTGCCTTCGGGTAACCTGCTCATTTAAGAATAAAATAGGCGCAAAGCTTTTGTTTAAGCATTATTAACTATCTGTTACCATGAACCGGAGAAATGTAATCAAATCTTTAGGCCTTAGCATAGGGGCTGCCGTCATTAGTACCGATGTGCTCGCTAATTTGGGTGAGAATAAGTATGGGTATAAGATACCCGCCAACCCTATGCATATTCCTCTGGCGAAGCCCGTGACGGCAATTACCTTGGGTGCCGGTAACCGGGGGACGGTTTATGGTAATTTCGCGGCTAAGTTTCCAGATCAGTTCAAGATTGTGGGGGTGGCCGAACCAGTGAAATTCCGTAATGATCTGTACGCCTCTACGCATTCCATTCCTGCCGAAAATCGTTTTGACACGTGGGAACGGGTGTTTGACCGGCCAAAATTTGCCGATGCCATTGTGATCTCCACCCCAGATTACATGCACTATGAGCCCTGCATGAAAGCCTTGTCCATGGGCTATGACATTCTCCTGGAAAAACCCATTGCGCCTACAGAGAAAGAATGCCGAGACATTTTAGAGCTGGCCCATAAAACAGGTAGGATTGTCGCTGTTTGCCACGTGCTGCGGTATGCCCCCTACTTCGTGAAAATGAAAGAGTTGATAGCGCAAGGTGCTATTGGCGAGGTCATCAGCGTGCAGCACTTTGAACCCATTGAGCATACCCACATGGCCCATTCCTACGTGCGGGGTAACTGGCATAATTCCAAAGAAACCACGCCTATCATCCTGGCCAAGTCGTGTCATGACCTGGATATCATTAAATGGGTGATCAATAAACCAAGTAAGCAGATTGTGGCCATGGGCGACCTGAAGTGGTTCAGGAAAGAGAATGCCCCGGCAGGCAGTACCGCCCGTTGCACCGACGGCTGCAAGGTAGAGCGGGAGTGCCCATATTCGGCAATCAAAGAATACCATGAAAGACGTACCCGTATCAAATCCCTGGATTTGCCCGCCGATAAATCAAAGCACAGCGAAGCGATCATGGATAGGCTAAGAACCACAAATTTCGGCCGGTGCGTGTACCGCATGGAAAATGACCAGCCAGACCACTACATCACCAGCATAATGTTTGACGATAGCGTGACGGCTAACTTCTCCATGGAAGCCTTCACCTCATACCATGACCGCCGAACCCGCATTATGGGCTCCATGGGAGATATGGTAGGCGATATGAAAGAACTGGTGGTTACAGATTTCCGGACGCGGGAGTCTACCAAATTTGTTCCGCAGGCCGAAGACGTGGAAGGATACAAAAACAGCGGTCATGGCGGCGGAGATTGGTTACTGGTGAAAGATTTTGTACAGGCCGTAGCCCAGCAGAACCCAAGAATCCTTACTTCTACCATTGATGAGTCCATAGAGAGTCACATCATGGGCTTCATGGCCGAAGAAAGCCGCAAAAAAGGTAAAATTATGCCTATCAAAATGAGCCGAGTATAAGTTAGCCAATAACTAACCATACCTCATTATTACTTGAATAATGAGGAAAAAGCACCTGACTTCTAATCAAAACCACCTTTTTACAACAGGTGGTTTTGATTAGAAGTCAGGTGCTTTTTCACTCTAAAATAGCAAGATAGTCCAAGTTGTTTATTGGTGCTACAGCTTCTTCAACAGCCGTTATATACTTTTATCTGCCCATAAAGACTTGAAGTGCTGAATGAAGCGTTCTCCTTTCAGAATTTGCAAAACCCCTGTGTTCTAATCAGATATGTAGCATATGAAACAGGCTGAAGTGAATGCAAGTAAGAGAAGGAGTGATCGGGTAAACCTGTTTCTAAGAATGGGCACCATTTTTATATCTTTGCGCCAATTGAACTCCAAACGAACAGTTTTTAGGCTGTTTTACAGAAAACAGGCGAAAAGCTCTTAAATACGCAACACATGAAAGCATATGTTTTTCCGGGCCAGGGGGCTCAGTTTGTAGGAATGGGCAAAGACCTGTATGAGCAGCACCAGGCAGCCAAAGACCTTTTTGAAAGAGCCAATGAAATTCTGGGGTTCCGCATCACAGATATCATGTTCTCCGGAACCGACGAACAGCTAAAAGAAACCAAAGTCACGCAACCCGCTATCTTTTTGCATTCCGTGATTCAGGCGGCAGTGGCCCAGGATTTCGCCCCGGAAATGGTGGCAGGGCACTCGCTGGGAGAATTTTCAGCATTGGTAGCTAACAAAGTGATGGCTTTTGAAGATGCGCTTAGGCTTGTATCTAAAAGAGCCTTGGCCATGCAGGCGGCGTGCGAGGAACAGCCGTCTACCATGGCGGCCATTTTAGGCTTGGAAGACGAAAAAGTAGAGCAAATCTGTGCTGAGATTTCTGAGGTGGTAGTGGCGGCCAATTACAACTGCCCAGGCCAATTGGTTATCTCCGGGTCTATTGCCGGGGTAGAGGAAGCCTGTGAGCGCCTGAAGGCAGCCGGTGCTAAACGCGCGTTGGTGCTGCCGGTGGGAGGGGCTTTCCATTCGCCGTTGATGAAATCGGCGGAAGCCGAGTTGGAAGAGGCCATTATGCAAACACAGTTCCAGAGAGGAATCTGTCCGGTGTACCAGAACGTAGATGCTAAACCACATACAGATCCTGCAGAGATTCAGCAGAACCTGATCAAGCAGTTAACCGCGCCCGTGCGCTGGACACAATCTGTGCAGCAGATGATTGCCGACGGTGCCACGCAGTTTATTGAGTGTGGGCCCGGTAAAGTATTGCAGGGCTTAGTGAAAAAGATAGACAAAACCGCCGAAGTAGGACAGGTCAGCTAAACAGAACATAGGAACATTTATTTCTATTACTCACTTCACTAGACAGGGCACATGCAACAGCTATTTAAACAGAAAATGCCCAAGCAGCTTGTTTTTGGGTTGGATATCTGTTTATGTGCCCTGTCTTTTTTTATAGCGTACCTGCTGCGCTTTAATTTCGATGTAAGAAAGTACACCGAGCTGTCGGTGACCCAAATGCTGCCCATTGTGCTGGCGGTGCGGGCTGTTGCTTTTTACTACGGCAGAACCTACGCCGGTATTCTGCGGTTCACCAGTCTGGAAGACCTCCGCAAATTGTTTCTGGCCCTTACCGCCAGTTCTTTTCTGCTGGTCATGGCACAGCTGGTGTACAACAAAGTTTTCGGGTTTCAGAATTTCATTCCCATCTCAGTGCTGCTCATTGATTATCTGGGCTGCATTTTAGCTTTGTCTCTGTTTAGAGGATGGACCAAAATTGTGCATTATGAGTGGAGCCATGCCAGCGCCCACAAGGTGAACGTAGTCATTTTTGGGGCTGGCGAAGTAGGGAGCATTACCCTGGAGACGCTGCAGCAGGACATGGGAACCTACTACCATTTTGTTTCTTTCCTGGACGATGATGCCCGTAAACGGGATCTAGTCATCAACGGAGTTCCCATTCAGTGCCCGGCCGAGGATTTGGTGAGTCAGCTTACTGATTTAAAGATTGATTTACTGATTGTGGCGGTACAGCAGCTTTCCATTGCCAGAAGAAGGCAGCTGGTAGATGCCTGCTTGAATGCGGGCGTGCAGGTGCTGGTAGTGCCCCCCGTGTACAAATGGATTAACGGCGAACTCAGTTTTAAACAGATCAGGGAAGTTCGCATTGAAGATGTGTTAGGCCGTCCCTCTGAAGAAATTGATTCCCCCTTGCTGCACAGCGAACTCCAGAACCGGACCATTCTGGTCACCGGCGCGGCAGGTTCCATCGGCAGTGAACTGGTGCGGCAACTCATTAAATTCAAGCCGAAACAGTTGATTCTTCTAGACCAGGCCGAGTCTTCTTTGTATGACATGGAACTGGAACTGACCGAACTCTACGTAAAGCTGAACTTTGAAGTGGTGCTGGGAGACATCTGCAACCAGGCCAGAATGGAAGCGGTGTTCAGAAGTTTCCGGCCCGAGATCGTCTTCCATTGCGCCGCCTACAAGCACGTGCCGGTCATGGAAGAGAACCCCACCGAGTCCTTGAACACCAACATTGCGGGTACCAAAGTGCTGGCTGATCTGGCCGTGAAATACCAAACGCAGAAGTTCGTGCTCCTTTCTACGGATAAAGCCGTGAACCCCACCAGTGTGATGGGCGCTTCTAAAAGGCTCTGCGAAATGTACGTACAGGCCATGGACCATTACCTCCGCGATTCCGGAAACAAGCGCACCCGCTTCATTACCACCCGCTTCGGGAATGTGTTGGGCAGCACCGGCTCGGTGATTCCCCGTTTCCGGAAGCAAATTGAGGAGGGCGGCCCCTTAACCGTGACCCACCCCGATATTTCCCGTTTCTTTATGTCCATTAGAGAGGCCTGTCAATTAGTATTAGAGGCTGCTGCGATGGGTACGGGCGGAGAAATCTACATTTTTGACATGGGTGATTCCATCAAGATTGTTGATTTGGCCAAGAAAATGATCAAACTCTCGGGCTTGACTTTGGGCAAAGACATTCAGTTGATTTATACCGGTTTGCGCCCCGGCGAGAAGCTGGAAGAAGAACTCTTTCACGAGAATGAATCGGTGCAGACCACGGCTCACCCCAAAATAAGACTGGCCAATCTGCCTTCGCCCCACAGCGAGCATGTGCTGCGGGAGATTCAGGTGCTAATTGGTTTGTTTACCTCCCAAAACAACGTGGAGGTTATTAAGAAAATGAAGCAGCTGGTGCCGGAGTATGTGAGTCAGAATTCTGTGTATCAGAAGTTTGATGTGAGGAAGTAGGATGGTTGTTTGTGCATGGGGTTTGTCTGTTCCCTTGGCTTGTATGTCTTTTGCGTGAGTGCAGATGCTGAGTTGTTTCATCTTTGCCGGTAAGCGCTCACGGCCGCGAGGCCCCGTCTTCCCCTCTCGCACTGCCCTTTCGGCCTGAGAAGTCCTTTGCTCTTAGTTTTGCCATTCCAGGGCCAAAAGCGAGGCGCGCTCAGGAAAGACTGGAAAGGGGAAAGTAGCAGATGGACTTCTGTCCTCTGAAGCGGAGATTCCCCCTTTGAAGGGGGGCGAAGGAGGATGTTTACACGAACAGGGCACACGCATTGCTAACCCCAATAGACATGGTTCAAGTCTGTGACTTGGACCTACCATGACCGGAAGTTTGAAACTTCCGTGAGGCGAAAGCCTCAGAAAAGTTCGCTGAATAAGCAGTTACATCGCGTTGAAATTTTGGCTCACAAGCATTTGAGCCTTAGCTTATTTTAAGCTCATTTTTCAAAAAGCATCCTAAATTCTCTCAATATTCAATCTCTCAATCATTCAATTTAAACTCCTTCACTTCCAATTCATCCGGGCACTCGGCTAACAACTCAACCACATTCTTCTGGAGAACGGGATGAACGAAAGCGGGCGCTACTTCGGCCAAGGGGGTTAACGTGAAGCGGCGGAGGTGGAGTTGGGGGTGGGGGAGGTGCAGTTCTGGGGTTTCCAGCACCAGTCTGCCATAGAACAGCAAATCAATGTCAATGACGCGGGCGCCCCAGCGTTCTTTCCTGATGCGGCCCAGTTCCTGTTCTAGGCGCTGCGTAAGGGCCAATACTACCCTTGGAGAAAAGCTGGTGTTAAAGACCAGCACCTGGTTCAGGAAAGAGGGTTGGTCTTCCAAGCCCCAGGCGGCTGTTTCGTAGAAGGTTGATTTTTGGGCTGTTTTCCCGAAAAGAGCCTCTAAACGGGTGGTGGCTTCGGTTAAATAGAAAATTCGGTCTCCCAGGTTACTGCCCAGCAATACGTACAGGTGTGGCATTATAGACGCTCCAGGGTTTGCTGGAAGAATTGGATGGTTTTAGTTGCTGCGGCTTTGGCTAAGTCCGGAAGTTCTGGCTGGTCATACGGATGGCGTCCGCCGAAGGAGGGGTCACCCTCGGGAAGTAGGTACAGTTCTGCGAAGGGGTTAAGGGCATGCAGGTCATGGGCCATCTGTAAGGGCAGGGTCTCGTCTTTTTCGCCGTGCAAAATCAATAACGGCATACTTAGTTTCTCAACGGCTTTTGAAATGTCTAAGCGGCTTCTGTTCGCCAGAAAATTCTCCACCAGTTGGTAATACAGCGGCATCTGTTGGCCGGTGCGTACGTTAGGGATGTATTGCACGCCGTCCTGTTTCCAGCGTTCCATCACCTCAGCAGACCACCGTTGGTCTATGTCACTGATGGCCGACCACGTGGCTACGCCGGTCACATGGGCGGCTTCGGCCGCTTTCAGAAGTACCAATCCACCGCCTCGGCTATGGCCGATTAAGAAAATGTAATCCGCATTTAATTCTTCCGCCGGAATCTCAGCGGGGCTATTTTTCAGATACTCCAACAACGTGCCCACATCGTCTAGCTCAATGCAGAAGTTATTGTTTCCGAAGGCCTCCAGATTGGTGAGGTCGGTGCCGTCTGGTTCTACGCCGTTGTGCGAAAGGTTGAGTTTCACAAACACGAAGCCGTGCCGGGCAAAGTAGTCGGCGAGCAGGTTAAAGTGGCCCCAATCCTTGAAGCCTTTGAACCCGTGCACAAACACCACCACTGGTTTGGCCTGCCCGTCTGAAAGCCATCTGGCATCTACCGCGAAGTCCCGACCATGCGGGGAGGAGAGAAGAAAGTCTGCACGTTGTATCATAGTCGCAAATATCTTAAAAAGGCAGGAAAGTAAGGCAGGAATAAAGGTAAAACCAGAAACGGCGTTTGGTTCTGAGGGCGCATCCTCGTAATATTGCGAACCAAGATGAGCAGCCCTTTAGACCAGATACAGGCCCCGATTGCCGTAGAGATGCAGGAATTTGAAAAGAAATTCCGCCAGTCTATGCAATCAAACGTGCTGCTGCTGGACAAAATCATGGGCTACATTGTGAAGCGGAAGGGGAAGCAGATGCGCCCCATGTTCGTTTTTTTCATGGCCAAGCTCATTCAGGAGCAAATCCCGGACGCCACGTACCGCGGCGCCGCCCTCATAGAGTTGCTGCACACCGCCACTTTGGTACACGACGACGTGGTGGACGATTCCAACTACCGCCGTGGTTTCTTCTCGGTGAACGCCCTCTGGAAAAACAAAATTGCCGTGCTGGTGGGCGATTACCTGCTCTCCAAAGGTTTATTGCTTTCGCTTAACAACGATGATTTCGGGTTACTGAAGATTGTGAGCAACGCCGTGCGCGAAATGAGCGAAGGCGAACTGCTGCAGATGGAAAAAGCCCGCCGCCTGGACATTACCGAGGCCGTGTATTTTGACATCATCCGGCAGAAAACGGCTTCCCTTATTGCGTCCTGCTGCGCCGTGGGTGTTTCCTCCGTAGGTGCCGATGTGGAGACCGTGGAACGGGCCCGTCTCTTCGGTGAGAAAGTAGGCTTGGCCTTTCAGATCAAAGACGATTTATTTGATTACGGCACCGCCGAGATTGGCAAACCCGTGGGCATTGACATCAAAGAAAAGAAGATGACGCTGCCCCTCATCTACGCCCTGCAGCAAGCCGACTGGCTCACCAAACGCCGTGTCATCTATAACGTCAAAAACAACAACGGCAAAGCCGATAAAATTAACGCCGTCATTGACTTCGTGAAGAAGTCGGGCGGTTTGGAGTACTCCATCCAATGCATGAACAACCTCCACGCCGAGGCCCTTCAACTCCTCCACACTTTTCCCGCCTCACCTTCCCGTGATTCGCTGGAACAACTGATTCGCTATACTATAGAGCGGGAGAAGTAAGCTTTTCTGTTTTAGCGTTATTTTGGTGAAAGTAGGCTGAAAACATTTCTGCTGGCTTGTCTTTTAGGTGCGGTTCTGATATTGTATCTTACTCAAGTGTATTCCTGTGTTTGCGCGCTTTACCTGGGTTCGATTTTTAGATGGAATTAGTTCTAAGGGTAATCAGTACATAAAGACAGATTGTTAACTACGCACATAGTGCTGATAAGAGTAGGTGGTACTTATATCTGGTAGTTGTGGCACATTAATAAAATGAATAGAAATAAAAGCTCGGTTTCGTTTTGGCTCTTCAGCGGAATACTAATCGTCATTACAGGACTTTTGGCTTTTATGCATTTGGAAGAATGGTATACAATTGGCGTATTGCACAAGACGACTGGATATCCTTTCGGCGGGGAAGGGCCGACCTCATACTATTATAAAACCCCCGAATTATATGCAAAAGTCAATTTAATTTGGGGAATTCTTTTCTCAACTGCACTAACCTTTGGACTAATTACTATATTAAAAAAGAATTTAACTGGATTAGTTGCCGCATTTGGTACTACAATACTTATGGCAGTAATTATGCTTGCTCAAGGAATGATTGAATAAAATAACGTGCCACAACAAC